>JAICKM010000907.1 GCA_025927935.1 Chloroflexia bacterium
CTCACGGATATGGTAGCCGCTGATCGAGATCGTGTTCCATTTGGGCACATGCGCGGCGCAATAGGCCATCAGGTCGGTGACGATGCGCAGGGACGGTTCGGGCGGATAAATATAGGTGCCGCGGGCGATATACTCCTTGAGGATATCGTTCTGCACCGTGCCGTCGAGTTTGGCTTCGGGCACGCCCTGGCGCCGGGCCACGGCGATGTAGAAGGCCAGCAGGATGGATGCCGTCGCGTTGATGGTCATCGACGTGCTGACCTGGTCGAGCGGGATGCCCTCCATGAGCAGGGCCATGTCTTCGATCGAGGCAATCGAGACGCCGACCTTGCCCACCTCGCCCTCGGCCAGCGGGTGGTCGGGGTCATAGCCCATCTGGGTCGGCAGATCGAAGGCGACGGAAAGGCCGGTCTGGCCCTGGCTCAGCAGATAGCGATAGCGGGCATTCGACTCCGCCGCCGTGCCGAACCCGGCGTACTGGCGCATGGTCCAGAAGCGCCCGCGGTACATCGTCGGCTGCACGCCGCGGGTGTAGGGGAAGACACCGGGATAGCCCAGGTCCCGCTCGTAGTCGAAGTCGCGCGCCTGGAGGTCGGCGGGCGTGTAGAGCCGCTCCTGGGGGATGCCGGAAGCGGTCTCGAACGCGGCCTGGCGCTCCGGGTTGCGGCGCAGGGCCGGGTCGAGGATGTTCTGCTGCCAGGCGGCCCGCGCGGGTGTTTCCTGTGGGTCTTGCGGCGCTGCGGGATCTGGAGGCGGGGCGCCGGCGGAGGTCATTCGAGCACCACCAGCGGGCGCCCGTTTTCGACCGTCTCGCCCGCGGCCACCCGCACCGCCTTGATCGTGCCGGCGCGCGGCGCGTGAATCTCGTTCTCCATCTTCATCGCCTCCAGCAGCACCAGCCGCTGGCCGGCCTCCACGCTGTCGCCCACGGCGACGGCGACCGCCCGCACCAGGCCGGGCATCGGCGCCTTGACGGTGAGTTCGCCGGTGTGCGCTTGCTTGCTCTGGGCCACCCGGCTGAGGCGGCGCTCGCGTTCGGTTTGCACGCGGGCGGCGAAATGATGGCGGTCCAGCGTCACCTGCCAGATGTTCGGCTCGTCGGGGTCGCGCACCACGCGGGTCTGGCAGCTTGCGCCGCCCAGCAGCAGCGAATAGAGCGCGGGGATCTGGGCGAGGGCGTAATCCACCGCCTGCTCCGGCTCATCGTTGATGCGCATGCGCAGACCGTCCGCACTCTCGCGGATGGCGATCCGCCATTCGGCGCCGTCGACTTCGACAATGTAGGAACGTTCCATCAGACTCCTGTTAACCGTGGAAGGCCATGCGGCGGCCTGCCGCGCGCCACTGCCGGCCCTCGTCGGGCGCGGTATCGGCGTCGCCTTGCATGGGGTGGACGGCGCTCTTCTCACGCTCCAGGTGCGCGGTCAGGGCCGCGGCCACGGCCGCCAGCCGGGCGGCCCGCGCCTGTTCGGCGGGATCGGTGTGGCTCGCCAGGGAGCCGAAGCGTTCGACAAAGCCGGTGTCAAAATCCGCCTGCTGGAACTCCGGCGAGTCGATGACCGCTTCCTGATAGGGAATATTGGTCAGGATGCCCGCCGCGCGATACTCGCCCAGGGCGCGGCGCATGCGGCGGATGGCCTGGGCGCGGTCGCTGCCCCAGCAGATAACCTTGGCGATCATCGGGTCGTAGTAGATCGAGACTTCGGCGCCGGGATAGACCGCGCTGTCTACGCGCACGCCCGGCCCGGTCGGTTCGTTGACCGCCGGAATGCGCCCGATGGAGGGGCGGAAGTTGTGCTCCGGGTCCTCCGCCGTGACGCGGCACTCGATGGCGTGGCCGTGGAAGCGGATGTCGGCCTGTGTGTAGCCCAGCGGTTCGCCGGCGGCGATGCGCAACTGCTCCTGCACGAGATCCAACCCGGTGACCAGTTCCGTCACCGGGTGCTCGACTTGCAGGCGGGTGTTCATCTCCAGGAAGTAGAAATGGCGCTCCGGCGTGAACAGGAACTCGATGGTCCCAGCGTTGACGTAGCCCGCCGCCTGGGCTGCGCGCACGGCCACGGCGCCCATCGCGGCGCGGGTGTCGGGATCGAGCACCGGGGAGGGGCTTTCCTCGATCAGCTTCTGGTGGCGGCGCTGGATCGAGCATTCGCGCTCGCCCAGGTGGACGCAATTGCCGTGGCTGTCGGCCAGCAGTTGGATCTCGATGTGGCGGACGTGCTCCAGGTACTTCTCGATGTAGACGCCGCCATAGCCGAACGCGGCGGTCGCCTCGCCGGAGGCGGCGCGGATAGCGTCCTCCAGGTCGCCGGGTGCGCGGACCACGCGCATGCCTTTGCCGCCGCCACCCGCCGAGGCTTTGAGCAGCACCGGGTAGCCGATCCCCTCGGCGATGCGCGCGGCTTCCACCGGGTCGTGTATCTCGGCTTCGGTGCCGGGCACCACCGGCACGTCGTTGGCGATGGCAAGCTGGCGGGCGGCGACCTTGTCGCCCATCAGGCGGATCGCTTCGGGCGGCGGGCCGACGAATAGGATGCCCGCGTCGCGGCACGCCTCGGAGAACTCGGCGCGCTCCGACAGGAAGCCGTAGCCGGGATGAATCGCGTCCGCGCCGCAGCGCCGGGCC
>JAICKM010000745.1 GCA_025927935.1 Chloroflexia bacterium
CGATCTCCCAGGGCGCACCACGCTCCCCGCGCTGGCCGAACCCTGGCGCCCGTACCGCTCCATCGCCACCTGGTATCTCTGGCGCAGCCTCAACAACACCCCGGCGCTGTAGGCGTCTATCTTCCCTATAATCCGCACCTCCTGGCCGGCATCCGCGCACACGCCGATATTGCGCACCGCGAAGACGCGAAGGACGTGAAGAATAAAACTAATATAAACAATCTTCACGTTCTTGGTTCCTTCGCGGTGCATGCATCTACCGGTGGGACACTTGTTGCCTATTGACAGACAAAGGCGCGCGATCTATAATGGCTCTGTAATTAATCAATCGATTGATTAACGCGAAGGAGGCGTATGGGGAGACGACAGGGATCCTCGGAGGAGCGGCGGGCGGCGATTTTGCAGGCGGCTGAGGCGGTGTTTACCGAGGTGGGCTATACGGGCGCATCCATCCGCGAAATCGCGCGGCGGGCGGACGTCAGTTCAGCCCTGCTCTACTGGTTCTTTCCCAACAAGGCCAAGCTGTTCGCCGCAGTGCTGCTGGCGAAAGTGGACGCGCAGGGCGTGTTGGAGTTCGCCCCGGAGATTTTCGACATCCCGCCCGAAGAACTATTGCCGCGGCTGGCCCACGGCTTTGCCCGGTTCATGGGCAGCAACCCGCAGGTTAACATGATGAAGTTGATGCTGCGCGAGAGTGACCGCGAACCCGAACTGATAGCGACGATGAGCCAGACCATCAGCCGGCGCGCGCTGACGCCCATGGGCGCGTACATGCGCCGCCAGATGGAAAGGGGGCGCATACGGCGCAACAACCCAGAGTTTGTCGCACAGGCGTTCCTGGGCATGTTTATCGCGCTGATCTTGCGCCGCGAAATGCTCCAGGAGCCGGAGAGCCGGGCCTGGGATCTCGACAGCTATGTGGACACCGCCGTGGGTGTGTTTCTGCGTGGCATCTTGTCGGCGCCGGGAGAGGCGCTCGAACCGGCGCCGGGTACAGCTCTGGCCGAAGATCACACGGCCCGTAAGGTGGAGCACATTCCGATCGAAGAATGAGGTAGCAGTATGAGCAGCAAGGCCGACAACCCGGCGGTGGTGGAGGTGGCGGGGCTGGTCAAGCAGTTCGACGGCGTGCGCGCGCTCGACGATATGCACCTGACCGTGCCTGCGGGCATGATCTACGGGCTGCTGGGACCGAACGGCGCGGGCAAAACCACGCTAATTCGCGCCCTCCTCGGCCTGGTTCGTCCCGACACCGGGACGGTGCGCGTCCTCGGCCATCCCATCCCGGCCCAGGCGGCGGCGGTGCGCGGGCGCATCGGCTATAGGACGCAGGCGCCCGCGCTCTACTCGGATTTGAGCGTGCGCGAGAACCTGGAGTTCTTCGCGCGGGTGTTCGACATGAACAACGTCGCTCAGCGCAAGGCGCGCATCCAGGAAGTGCTGGAACTGGTCGAACTGGCCGACCGGCAGACTAGCCCGGTGGCGAACCTGAGTGGGGGCATGCGCCAGCGCGTGTCGCTAGCCTGCGCGCTGGTCCACCGCCCGCGCTTGCTGCTGCTGGACGAGCCGACGGTGGGCGTCGATCCGCAACTGCGCCACGCCTTCTGGACCTACTTCCGCACCCTGGCCGGCGGCGGCGTCACTCTCGTCGTATCGAGCCATGTGATGGACGAGGCCGAGCGCTGCGACCGGTTGGGGTTGATGCGCGCCGGGAAGCTGCTGGCCGAGGGGACCGCGGCGAGTCTGCGGGCGCAGACGGGCCAGGCTACTCTGGAAGACGCCTTCCTGGTGCTGGCGGGCGTCCTGCCGCCCCAGGCCGCCGCGGCCGTGGCCGGGCGGGAAGAGACCGGCGTGGTCAGGTAAGCGGAAAGGAAGCAGACGATGAGTCCGGCCCATGTGCGCGCGCTGGCGACGCGGATCGTCCAGCAGTTACGGCGCGATCACCGCACGCTGGCGCTCCTGTTTGTGGCGCCGATAATCATCCTCGCGCTCCTCGGCTATCTGCTGCGCTCGCAAGAATCGGGCACGCTGGTGGTGGGCATTAGCAACCAGGACCAGCCGGTCGCCCCGCTTAACGTGAGCGTGGCGGGCCGCCTGATCGACAGCCTGCGCAGGAATGACCGCCTGACGGTGCGCGATCTGTCCGGCGATACGGACGCCGTGCGGGCTGCCGTGCGCGACGG
This sequence comes from Chloroflexia bacterium, assembly GCA_025927935.1. The sequence continues at coordinate 2,184 of JAICKM010000745.1, forward strand.
CTCGGTGGACGCGGCCCTGGTGTTCAGCCCGACTTTCACAGCCGATCTGCTGGCGCGTAAGCCGGTGGCACTGGATCTGATTTTGGAAGGGTCGAACCCGTCGAAGACGGGCAGCGCCGTGCCCGCACTCCAGGGCGCGCTGCTCCAGGCGATGACGAGCCTGAGCGCGTCGTTGCCGGGCGCGGGACCCGGGGCGAGTCTGCCCCAGTTGCGCCTGCAACCGGATTTGCTCTACGGCAGCACCGATCTGAAAAGCCTGGACTACCTGGCCCCGGTGCTGATCGGCTTTTTCGCCTTCTTCCTGATCTTCCTGCTGACCTGTGTCTCGTTCCTGCGCGAGCGTACCCTGGGTACGATGGAGCGGCTGGCCGCGTCCCCGGTCACGCGAGGCGAGATTGTCGTCGGCTATATGCTGGGCTTTGGCCTGTTCGCGCTCGTCCAGTCGGCGATTATCGTGCTCTTCACCGCCTACGTCTTGCAGGTTCACTACAGTGGCAACCTGGCCTGGGTCTTTCTCGTCACGCTGATCCTGGCGATTGGCGCGGTGAACCTGGGCATTTTCTTGTCCAGCTTCGCGCGGACGGAACTCCAGGCGGTGCAGTTCATCCCGCTGGTGATCGTGCCGCAGGGGTTGCTGAGCGGGCTGCTCTGGCCGGTGAAGGACATGCCCGACTGGTTGCAGGTGGTGGCGCGGGCGCTGCCCTTGACCTACGCCAACGAGGCGCTGACCAACATCATGATCCGCGGCAAGGGCCTGGCCGAGACGGCGTTGCAGATCGGCGTGCTGCTGCTGTTCGCCGCGCTGATGGTAGTGCTGGCCTCGCTGACACTGCGGCGCGAGGTGGCGTAACCCTGTGCAAGTGCCGGGCACCGGCGCTTTCTGTTATATAAAGAGGTCCATCCATGCGTACACACCAGTACGAAGCGCAGGCGCGGAGCGGGTCCGCGGGGGGAGCAGGCGCGCTGGTCGTGCCGCTCCAGGGGCTGGATAGCACCTGGCTCCCGCTCGTGGGAGGGAAGGCGGCGCACCTGGGCGAGTTGCTCCGCGGCGGTTTCGCCGTGCCTGACGGCTTCTGTGTGACGACCGTAGCCTATGCCGGCGTGGCCGTGGCGGCCGGGATCGCTCCCCTCCTGGCGGAACTGGCCGCGCTGGGCGCAGAAGACAGGCCGCGCTTGGCGCGCCTGGCCGAGCAGATCCGTGCAGCCTTGCTGCAGGCGCCCTTGCCGGGCAACCTGGAAGCAGCCATTACCGGCGCCTATGAAATGTTGGGCGGGCGCGCTGCCGTGCCGGTCGCTGTGCGCTCGTCCGCAA
>JAICKM010001022.1 GCA_025927935.1 Chloroflexia bacterium
AAGCTGCGTAGGCCAGGTCCCAGAGGCGCGGGCCGGGACCGGCTAGGTCGAAGTCGATGATCGCCCGCGGTTGCTGGTCCACATAGACGACGTTGTAGGGCGCGAAGTCGTTGTGGCAGATGACTTCGTGCTGCGTGGCGTCGGGATAGACCATCTGCCAGTGCGCGCCGGGCGGCGGCACAAAGTCGCGCGCGGCGTCATGGTAGCGGCGCAGCAGCCGGGCGGCGCCGGTCAGGGCGGCATCGGACCACATATAGGCGGGCAACGGATACTGGCCCACCGCGCCCGCGATAAAGCTCAGCACTTCCCGCCCCTGGGCGTCGATGCCGAGAAACCGAGGTGCGCCGTCGAAGCCCTGATCGGCCAGGTGGCCCAGGAGGCTATGCACCGCCGGACTCCAGGGGCCGGGGATGCGGCGCACGGTGTTGCCCACGCGCACCACCGGCGTGACGTTGCCGCCGTCCAGCGGGATCTCATCGCCTATTTGCACCCACCGTGGCCCTCCTATTGGCCCAGGCTCGCCTCGCTCTTGCCCGCGTCGGGCACGAACAGCGCCTGCCCGTACTTCTGCGCGCCGAACCCGGCGATCAGCGTCTGGCCCTCCGGCGAGACCAGGTAATCGGCGAAAGCCTGCGCGCCCGCCGTGTTGACGGACGGCTGCTTCGCCGGGTTCACGCGGATCACATGGTAGATATTCAGCAGCACACGGTCCTTCTCGACCAGGATCTGCAACTGCAACCGGGCCTTGAACGCCAGGTAGGTGGCGCGGTCGCTGATCGTGTAGGCGTCCTTCTCGTCGGTGACATTGAGCGTGGCGCCCATACCCTGCCCGGAGACAATATACCACGGCTTGCCCTTGGGGTCGATCCCGGCCTGCTTCCACAGGCTCAATTCGAGCGCGTTCGTGCCCGAAGCGTCGCCGCGCGACACGAACGGCGCACCCGCTGCGGCGATGGCCTGTATCGCGGGCAACGCGGCCTGCCCCTTGATATGCGCCGGGTCGCCGGGCGGCCCGACGATGACGAAGTCGTTGTGCATGACCAGGCGGCGGTCCACACCCGCGCCCTTCGCCATGAAGTCTTCCTCGGCGGCGGGCGAGTGCACCAGCAGCACGTCGGCGTTGCCGCTCTCGCCCATCTTCAGCGCCAGGCCCGAGCCGACCGCCACCGGCTTCACCTGATAGCCGGTGCGCGCCTCAAAGTCGGGGATTAGCACGTCGAGCAGGCCGCTGTCCTGGGTACTGGTCGTCGTCGCCAGGATCAGTTCGGGCCGCGCCGGGGGTGTCACTGGCGCGGATGCCGCCGCCGGAGAGGGGGTCGCACCCGCAGACGGTGCGGAGGATCCGGAACAACCCGCCAGCAGCGCGGTCAGCAGAAGCACGGCGACAAGCAGCAGTCGCGTATGGCACGGGCGCATGAGTATCTCCCTGATAGCAATAAAGCGTTATGCAAACGATTGCATAACGCGGGCGTTAAAAAGGCCCGCTCTGTACAGGCAGCCAGTAGCCGATACTCAATCGGGCGAACTATCGCTGGATGAAACGTCGAGAGCGCCCGGCGTGTCACGGAAGGCGGCGGCGAAGCGGGCAGCTGCCTCTTCTTGCACCCCGGCGGTGATCAGCCGGAAGCGCCGTACCAGTTCCTGGGCTTGCGGGGTCAAGCGGCTAGCGCCGCCGTCCGCGCCGCCACTCTCGGTGTGCAACAGGGCCACGCCCCAGCGGTCTTCCAGCGCCTTCAGCTTCTGCCACGCGGTGCGGTAGGGCACATCCATCTGCCGCGCGGCCTCGGCCAGCGAACCGGTGGCCTCTACCGCTTCGAGCAGGGCCACCCGCCAATCGGACAACATCACCGCGCCGTCTTGCTCGATCCAGATTTTGGTTCGCACCTGCATGGCTCACTCTCCCTGGTGAATGACGACGACCCAGGCCAGGCCGTTGCGGATCGAGATGCTGGCCGGGGGATGGG
>JAICKM010000244.1 GCA_025927935.1 Chloroflexia bacterium
ACCGAGATCGATCAGCAGCTTGGTGAGGAATTGCAGCGATCGCTGTCGGAGCTGGCGCCGGGCGCAGGGTTCGCGACGGCTCCTGCCGCGCCCAGCGAGACCCCGCGTCCACCCTTGCCCGCAGCGGTGGGACAGCCCACCACCCTATTGAGCGAGCCGGTCTCAGGCGGTGGCCCAGCCCTTGTCGGCTTTGGCTCTGCTGTAGCGGCAGAGGATAACGAAAGAACCCGGCCCCTCCGTCCGGACGCCGTGGCCCGCGAGTCCGGCGGGGGGGCCCCGGTGCCCCTCGCCGCGACAGCGCCGGCCGCGATCTGTGGCCGCTGCGGGTCTGACGTGCCGGCTGGCGCGAAGTTCTGTCAAGCATGCGGCGCGCCGTTAGGCCCGCCGGCGCTCAGGGCCGTTCGGGTCTGCGCGAACTGCGGCTATCGGCAAAGCGCCGGCCAGTTCTGCAATAACTGCGGCCACCCGCTACCGCCGGCCTAGGAGGTCCCAACAGCAGATGCAAAACATAGACTTTTCGTACAGCGGCGGGTTGGGGCCGGGAAAGGAGGAGGTGCATGGACCGACCCTGGTTTGATGAGCAAAGCGGCAGGGTCTTGCTGGACGATTACGTGGTCACGCGCGAGTCCTACCGGCAAATCACGGCGGATCAGGAGATAACGGAGGCGGAGGTGAGCGCGCAAGTGCAGAAGGTAACGGGGCTGTTGAAGCAGCTGGAGGGCCTACTCCCACCCGAAGTAAAGCAGGTGGCAACCGAGGCCCTGTGTGAATTAGCCGTGCTCCATGTGCTGCGCGCGCAACAGCAGGTCCCCGGTGGGAGTGTAAAATAATCGCCTACTTACCGTTATTTGCCTGTGGAGCGCCCACCGAACGACTCGCAGGAGTTACCCACGGACCGTTGGCCCGGCACCCCTGAGAATCCCTGCTTTTCGCGCCGGGCGACAGATCGGGACCGGGGCCGCCGCCCCTGCGGGAGTTTTTCAACACGCTGGTCCTTTGCCGGAACCGTGCGGCGCTATGTGAACTGTTGCCCCCGCGGCCGGTAGATGCAGGTGTAACCGGTAGTTCAAGCGCGTGGCCGATCGCCCGGCCACGCGGATCGGCGTGCGCGCTGCCGGGCAGACGCAAAACACCCCCGGTGACTTCTCACCGGGGGTGCCCATGATATACGATCAGCGACGGCGGGGAGCACTTGCCAACCGCGGCCACGTTTGACAAGTATCTACTGACTGCCCGTCCGCCCCACGCCGCTGCCTTATTATTATCACACCACGGGTTTAAAGGAACCTTAAGCGAAGATTAAAGTTTGATTAAAGAATTGTGCTTCGTCTAATAATCCTGCTATGAGAGAAGATCGCTTCGTTTATCCGCCGCTCTGCCCTTGGAACCGATCGCGAAACAGGCCCATTTGCCCGCTGTGCTCCCGCTTGTGCCCATAATTGAAGTAGACGATCAGGTCGTCCAACGCGTACTCGGCTCCGTACCAGGGAATGGTCCCCACCTGGCGCAACGTCTCGGCGGGGACCGCCTGCACATTGTCCATCAGCCGGTCATGGGCGGCGTGGTAATCGGCCAGCACCTCCGCGGGACTCATCGTCGCGGCCCGCGCCTCCCGGCCCCGGCCGTATTCGTCCGGGTTCGCGCCGTACAGGTCGAAGTGCGGGGTGGAGCCGCCCGCGCCGAAGCTCTGCAATACGTCGGCCAGCACTTCCTCCTGGCTGGTCAGGTGGACCATCAGGTCTTTGGTCGAGAACGGCCCACAGGCGCCCGGCGTGGTCCACTCCGACTCGGGCAGCCCTTCCAATGCCTGTAACAACGTCAGGTGGCCGTATTTCAGAATATCCACGGCGTTCATGGTGGTTCCTCCGTTCGGGTAGCGCGTCCCGGTGCTGCCGGGTGGGACGCGCGCATGGAGCAGCAAGCACCGTCCGGAGCCGATCCCCGGCATCCTAGTACGATCCATCCGCGCTGTCAACTGCGTCCTCACTGAGGGAGTGCGCGGGCTGAAAGGTTAGACCGCGCAGGCGGCCTTGGGTGAGGTAGCCCGCGGCTTGAGCCGCCGGGCGGCGCTTGCGCAACAATGGGACGCGCACCCGTCACCCAGCACGGGCGGCGGCGAATTCTACCAGCACCCCGGCATGATCGGAGGGGAAGAAGCCCGCGCCGTCCGGCGTCAGGCCCACCCGGCGCGCGGCCACCGGCCGCAACGGTCCGCCGGGCGCCTGGAAGACATAGTCGAGCCGGATGAACGGGGCGGGGGTGCAGAAGGTAAACTCGGGCTCGGTGGGTTGGGCGGCGGCCCAGCAGTCCTGCCATCCGGCTTCCGTCAAGCGGGTGATGGCGCCGCTGTCGGGCACATCGTTCAAGTCGCCGGCCAGCAGCAGGGGCGCCGACCCCGCGGCGGTCTGAGTCAGGAGTTGTTCGACGCTGCGCAGCCGGGCCGTGGCGTCGAGCGAGAAGTGGCCGTTCAGGACGCGCAGCGGCCCCCACGGGCCGGCGAGATCCACGCGCAAGGCGATGCGCGAGACATCTTTGGGCAGTGATCCGCTGGGCAGGTCGTAGGCCGTGGCCGCCTGGATCGTCCAGCCGGGCGCGACCAGAACGCCCTGCCCAAACTCGGCGGGCCGCTGGCGGGAGGCGGAGGCGCGGTGGTAGACAAACGTGTAGCCCAGCGCGTCCGCCAACTGCGCGGCCTGGTTCGGCGCATCCGGCGCCCGCTCGGCATCCGTCGCGCATTCCTGCAACAACACCACGTCGGGCCGCTGGGCGGCCAGCGTCGCCAGGATTATCGTCCGGCGTTGGATCCAGTACACCCATGGGGATGGGCGCGGCGCATGCGCGGGGTAGCCTGCCACTACCCCCGGCAATTCCGGTTTGTCCCAGGGCACTGCATACTGCCAGATATTCCAGGTGAGGATTTTCATGGGCGCGTGTCCCCGCCGCGGGCGGCAAGCTTAGCCGGTCGCGCGAATCGCCGCCAGCAGGGCCGGATAGTCAATACGGGTAAAATCGGTGGTATCGACCGTGATCACGGTACCCCCAATGTCTGGCGGGCCGTAAGTGCCGTCGCGGATGGTTGCAGCCACATGGTCGTAGTTCTGTTGATCGACGTGGCCCGGATGGCGGTCCGCAGAGTGGGCGCGCGCCGCGAAGCGGGCCAGCAGTACCTCTTCCTCGGCGTGGCAATAGACCACGCAGGGCTGGAATGGGTAGCGCGCCCGCAATGCGTGAAAGTCGGCGGCGGCGTGTGCCGGCTGAAAGTTGCTTTCCACGATGAACGATCGCCCGGCCGCCAGTTCGGCCTCGACGCAGCCGAAGAGGATCGCCACCGCTGCCGTTCCCAACTTACGCGACCAGGCCCGGTCGCCCCAGCCCAGCGTATCGAACAGCGTCTCTTTAATCGTGTCTTTGGTGAATAGCGGCAGGGTCAGCGCCGTCGCCAGGTGGCGGGCCAGCGTGGTCTTGCCCGATCCGGGCGCGCCGGCCACCACGACCACGAGCGGCCCCGGCGTACTACTTTCGTCCGTTAGACTCATCCCTGGTGGGCGCGACCTCCTTGCTGCCGCTGACGACGAGTTCCGATCCGTCGCCGGCGGCCTTACCGCCGTTCGGCTGCGCGTCTGCGTTCGGACCAGGCCCCTTCTTCAGTTCGCGCTCAAGGACTTCCTCATCCACATTGCGGGCGATATTGCTATTGCCCTTCTGCACATTCTCGTCCCGCCGCTCACGGGCGTCGGCGGCGAGTTCGTTGCTGTCGTCTGCCTTGTGCCGGCGCTCGGCCACACGGCGGTAGAGGTTCATCAACTCCCGCAGTTCTTCGTCCGTGCGGTCCTCCACGTCGAGCAGTTCGTCATGCGCCGGGCCGATCACGTGGATAATCTCGTCCAGCTTCAGATGTATCGCTTTCGCGTCGCGGTTCTGGGTGTTCTGGATCAGGAAGACCATCAGGAAAGTGATGATGGTCGTGCCGGTGTTGATCACGAGTTGCCATGTATCCGAGAAGCCGAACAGCGGCCCGGTCACGCCCCAGATGAGAATGACCGCGACCGCGGCCAGGAAGGCCCAGCTACTGCCGGTAACCTCCGATGCCTTGCCGGCAAAACGGGTAAACCATTTGTTCATCCTGGTTTCCCTCAAGTTCTAGTGTGTCGAGCGTGCCGCGCCCGGACCACAGGTCCGTTACGCTCCGGCACATTGGATTCGGCGGCCCCGCCACCGGGCGCCGGATTAGATAAATCACATCAGGCCCAAGACGCGCGGGATGTTAGTGCTGTGTCTACCCAGCGGGCGCACGCCTACGCGATGCCCCGCTGCTGCTGCCGCCCCACGCCGGTCCTTTCCGGCCAGGCGGGCCTGCGCTATCTTTCGGCAATATTCCTTTCGGCGACAGGTCGCCACCACGTCACCGCGCTCGGCGGTGGGTAGGCCGCGCATAGATTCACTCTTGATCATGGATCAAACGATTGTTGATCCATGCTACTAATCTAAGCGTAGTAATGCGCCAGTTGTTACGCGGCGAGATCAGGAGCTGGGATCGAGCGGGGCTGCCATCGGCAGCCCCGGCGACGGAGAGAAACGGGGGCGCCTTTTGGATCAGGCGAGTTGCAGCAAGGGATCGGGGAGCAGGCTTTCGACGAACCCCAGTGGTCCCAGCCGGCGCCGGATGTCGGTGAAGTGACGCTCGCCGCGCACCACCTGGCAGACGATGCCCCAGAAAGGCGGCAGGTATTTGGGCAGGGCATAGCACAGGTATGGGCAGAGCTTATACAGACCCCACCAGCGGCGCGCACTCAAGAGATTGGGCATCAGTATGGCATCGAGGGTGTGGCTGTAGCCCGGCACATCCTCCTGGATAATCGCTTCGGCGGCCAGTTGCCCGCTGCGAATGGCCCAATAGATACCCTCGCCGCTGAACGCCTCGACCAGCCCGGCGGCATCGCCCACCAGCAGCACGCGCCCATGCTGGACCGGGGCGCCGGGTCGCCGGCACGGCAGCAGATAGCCCCGGCTGCGGATCACCCGCGTGATGCCGGGCACTCGCGCCGCCGTGTGCCGCGCGTCATACGCCTTGAGCCGGCTGCCGAAATCCTCGCCCAACGGCGCGCCGACCACGCCGATGTTGAGATGATCAGCCTTGGGAAAGACCCAGCCGTAGGCTGCGGGCACCGTGCCGAGATCGAGGCCGATTTTGTCCTGCCAGTAGGCCATCGTTGCCGGCTCCACGGCGACTTCGCTCTCCACGGCGGGCAGCGCCCAGCGGTCGCCCATGAGGCCCACGCTGCGCGCCACGCGCCCGGTGGCCCCGTCCGCGCCGATCACATACTCTCCGTGCAGGGGGCCGTGCGCCGTCTGCACCGTGACGCCGTGGCGGTCGCTTTCGACCGTGGTGACGGCAGTGCCGTCGCGGAGTTCCGCGCCTGCGCGGGCCGCCTGCTCCGCCATGTAGTAGTCGAACCGGCTGCGCTGCACCATATACACCAGCGGCGTCTTGCTGCGCACGACATACGGGTGCGCCGTCTGCCGGCTATACTCCACGTTGTAGAGGGTGCGCTCGATCACCGGCGCCAGGCTGAAGGGCAGGGCCTGGGCCGCTTTGTGCGTCACCCCGCCGCCGCACGTCTTGTGGCGGGGCAGCACGGCTTTTTCGATCAGGACGGTGCGCAACCCCGCCCGCGCCAGCGCCAGCGCCGCCGATGTGCCGCTCGGCCCGGCGCCCACCACGATCACATCATATCGCTCACTGCTCACGTTACCCTCCTGCCTCGCGCCGGCCGGCGCCGTTGCGGGCCGCTTGCGCGGGCCGGTGCTGTTTCGCCATCGCGGCAGCGTGTCGGGGTTATCCCCTGCGCGCCACAGCTTAACGATACAGCCGTGGGGGCGGGCCGGTATCCGGGATTGCACGGTATTTCCGCGCCGGGCAGTACGGTATTTGGCGGCAGCGACGCGCGGCGGGCCGCGCCCGGTCAGGTGAGGTTGGCGGGCAGGAGGAGTTCGACGATAACCACATCGCGCCAGACGCCGTCGAGCTTGCCATGCTTCTCATAGCGCCCCACCTCGCGGAAGCCCAGGCGGCGCATCAGGGCCAGGCTGGCCTCGTTCTCCACGAAGATGCGCGAGACCAGCTTCCAGAACCCGGCGGTTTCCGCCGCCGTGATCAGCGCCTCCATGGCCCGCCGCCCCGCGCCCCGCCCGCGCGCCCCCCGCGCCACATAGACCGAATACTCGGCGATCCCGGCGTAGCACTCGCGCGGGCGATACGTCGATGTGGCCGCGAACGCGATGACCGTGCCCTGTTCCTCGACGACCACGATGGGGTGGACGCCGTCGAACCAGGCCCGCACGTCGGCAACCGTCCGGGGCCGGGTCTCGAACGTACTGCCGCGCTCGGCGATGCCCTCGTTATAGATCGCGGCGATGGCTGCGGCATCGTCCGGCGTGGCGGGGCGGGCGGCCATCGGCAGCGGCTACTCCACGTCCCGCAATGTGCCCTGGGCGATATGCTGCACCTGCCCGCCGACGCGGATGTCGAAGTGCCCTTCCGTGACCTCACCGCTCAGGTATAAGATGGAATTGCGCCCGATCTCGAAGCCCTGCTCCACCTGGAGATCGACGGGGCCAGCGCCCAGGTAGCCCTGCTGCAACAGGTAGGCGACCAGGCAGCCGTTGGCGCTGCCGGTGGCCGGGTCTTCCGTGATGCTGAACTCCGGCACAAAGACCCGCACGTTCAGCCGGTGTTGCGGGTCGTAGGTTTCCGGACAGAAGACGAGCACCCCGCTTGCCGCCGTCCCGGCCAGGGCCGTTCCCAGGCGTGCCGGGTCCACCCGGATGCGCTGCATGGTCGCCAGCCGGCGGATGGGCACCATGAGGAACGGCACACCCGTCGAGACCTCCTGGATTGGGTAGCGCGTGTCGATCTCGGCTTCCGGGATACCCAGCACCCCCGCCACACTAGGCGCGTCCAGCGTGGCGCCGAACACCGGTTGCAGTTGGCGCATCGTCAGGCGCTCGACCTCGCCTCCTGCGCCGTAGCGGATTGTCACCGGGATCGGCCCGGCGTTGAGATCGAGCGTCACCTCGCCGATGTGCGTGCGCATCAACTCGCGGGCGATGATGTACGCCGTGCCGAGCGTGGGGTGCCCGGCGAAGGGCAGTTCCACGGCGGGAGTGAAAATCCGCACCCGCCAGCGGCTGTCCACGCTATCATGGGGAAAGATAAAGGTGGTCTCCGAAAAATTCATCTCCTTCGCCAGTTGCTGCATGCCGGCGTCGCTATACAGGTGCCCGTCGAGGAACACCGCCAATTGGTTGCCCTGGTATCGTTCCTCGGCAAACACATCCACGATATGAAAAACTCGCTCGGCCATCGCCGTCCCGCCTTCCGCGCCCTTAAATCGCCGGCATATCGCGCCCTGGACCGAGTGTGGCCGCCTCGATCACGCTGGCCGTCATGCCGTCCTGGCTACCCGACTCATGCCACTCGCCCGGCGCCCAGTACGCGGCCTGCCCCGCCGCGATGGGTTACCGGGTCTCGTCCGCGCCCCGCACCCAGCCCGTTCCCGTAACGACCAGGAACAACTGGCGCACTGTGGCCTGGTGATAGCCAACGATTCCACCCGCGCCAATGTGCATACATCCGATCTGCACTTCGCCTTCCACCCGCCCGATCCGCGCCGGCACCAGGGCCTGGCTGCCGAAAACCGCCTGCGCCTGGCCTGCCGCCGCGTCAAACCGAAAGAGTTGCATCGCGTTGTGCCTCGTTCACCGGCGGGCCAGCCGGCCTTCGTCGTCCTCAAACTTCCACCACTCGCTCACTTCGCTCATCAGGTCGTGGTGGACCATCGTGTCATAGGTGAACAGGATCACCCGCTTGTCGAATTCCCGGCGCACCAGCTCCACCGCCGGCACAAAATCCTGGTCCCCCGTGGTCAGCACCAGGTCGGTGATCTCCGGCCGGCTCGCCTGCCAGACGAAATGCGCGCTGAAATCGACATCGACCCGGCGCTGGCGGTTGGTGCCGCCCGGCACGGACTGCATCGGATGCAGCCGCACCACCATGTTGTGCAGCTTCATCGTATCATAGAATCGCTGCAAACCCACCGGGATGCCGTAGGCCGGATCGACGCCGTTGAACAGGAAGGTGTGCACAGGCCCGCAGCGTTCCGCCAGTAGCCGCTCGGCTCTGACGTAGTCGAGCTTGAACTTGCCCTCGCTGGCTTTGACGACATAGCCCACATCCACCAGCCATGCGACGCGTACCATGGGTTTCTCCCTCCGGCCGTGGTCGGATCAGCGCCCTCATTGTTCGGTTGTCGCCGGGCCGCGCGTGGTTGCCATAGCGGAGCCGGCTCATCCGGCGCGGCTTTGCGCGCTATTATAGCACTCCGGCGTCTACTCGGTGTAATAAGTTGCGCCGGGGTCTGGCACCAACCTTGCTTTTTGGTAAGGCATATCGCCGGACGACGTTGAAGCATAGAGGAGGGACCGGTCATGCTGGATCTGCGTTACCTACCGCCGGAGGCAGGATTATATCCCGCGCCGCCGCTACCGGAAACCGAATTGTGCGTGCGGATGGCGGGGGTCGAGGATTGGCCGCCGCTGCGCGCCCTGTTACGCGAAGCCGGGTTGCGCCTGGCCGGGATCGCCGGGCCGCGGTGCAGTATGCTCGTGCTGGAGCGTGAAGGGGCGGGACCGGCAGCGGGCGGTATCCGCGGCTGCCTGGCGGTCGAGCATGGCCCCACGGCGCTGCTGCGCTCCCTGGTCGTCGCGCCCGACGACGCCCTGCGCGGCTATGACGGCCTTCTCATCCAGGCCGCCTTACGCATGAGCCACGCGCACGGCGCCCGCGATGCGGTGCTGATTGTGGAGCGGCCCGCCCAACTCCCGCTCCCGGCACGGCGCCTGGAGACGGTGGCCTGGCGCGACCTGCGCCGCATGTGTCCGGCATCCGCGCTGGTGCGCGAACTCAGCCTG
>JAICKM010000378.1 GCA_025927935.1 Chloroflexia bacterium
CTCCCCAGCGCCAGTTTCTTCAACATACTTGCGCATCCTTTCCGGCGGGCTGATCGCGGCGTGGTTCTGGCCTGCGCGAATCGGAGGCAGCAGCAGCGCGCGATCGCAGATCGCCTCCGGCATTATTATCGCAGACACCAGCGGTCGGGGCCGGCAAGAGAAGGCAACGGCCTGTAACGGTTCCAACACCGGCCCGGAGCGCGCCGCCAGACCGCGAGTCTCGGCACGTCAGGGCACGGAGGCACAGCAGTCACAACCGCTGTGCCGGCATGATTTGCTGGATCGGGTTAACGCCGCTATGGTTTTCCGGTGAAGCGGGGTGAAGGCGCCTGCACGAGGCGCCGCGGGGCTACTTTCAACAGCCCGGCTGGCCGGCGTGGCCGCAACAGTCCTGCCGGGTCTGTACACGGATCCATAGGTTGCGGTAGAACAGGCGCCACTTCCGGCCGAGCGGCATGGGCTGCCGCAGGTTGGCCCAGGCTTTCGAGGGCGAGGGGGGCGGGTTCGGACTCTCCGAATTGTGATCAACCGTCATGCTCATGCTTCTCCTTTAGCGATCGGATTAGCCGCGCGATTGTGCATTTGTCGTGCCTGGGCGCAGGTACCGTAGTCCGCACTTACGCTTAGCACATTTCACGCCGGGGGTTTACATTGCCGACGCTTTCCTTGACTCGTTCCGGCGTGAGTGGTAGAATGACTTACCTAACAAGCGTTAGTTTTCTGGAACGGCGGGATCATGGACAGCACAGCGCGCAAAGAACAGATCTTCCAGACGGCGGGTTCGATGTTCAGCCGGCAGGGCTACCATGCCACGACCATGCGGGATATTGCCCGCGAGTTGAACATGCAGGGCGGCAGCCTCTACGCGCATATCGACTCGAAAGAAGATATGCTCTGGGAGATCGTGGAACGGGCGGCGGGGCAGTTTCTGACGGCGGTGCGCCCGCTGGCGGCGCTGCCGGAGCCGGCCGGCGCGCGCTTGCGGCGCATGTTGCGCGCCCATGTGGACGTGGTGACGCGCAACCTGGATAATGCCACCGTGTTTTTCCACGAGTGGCGCTTCCTGAGCGGGACGCGCCGTGCCCAGATCGCCGCCCAGCGCGACGAGTACGAAGCCCTATTTCGCCGCGTGATCCAGGACGGCATCGACGCCGGGGAGTTCCCGCAGGCCGATGCGCGCATGGGCGCGCTGCTGGTGCTGTCGGCGGGCAACTGGCTTTACCAGTGGTTCCGCCCCGACGGCGCGCTCTCCGCCGATGCCGTCGCCGCGCAGATGGCCGATCTGCTGATCGCCGGGTTGCATTGCGTGCGCCCCGGCGCCGATCCTTTGCCTGATCCGGGCCGCTGAAGCCCCGGCGACCCCTGTAGCCAGTTGGAGGAGGTTTCTATGGAAGATACCGAACGCGTAGCCGAGTTTACTACCTACGTGCAGAACGGCGGCAAAGTGGAAGCGGGCGACTGGATGCCCGACGAGTACCGGGTGCAGGTGCTGCGCTTTGTCGAGATGCACGCCAACTCCGAGTTGATGGGCGTGCTGCCGGAGCGCGAGTGGATCAACCGCGCCCCCAACCTCAAGCGCAAGCTGGCGCTGACCGCCAAGGTGCAAGACGAAGTGGGCCACGCCGAATTGCTCTACCGGGTGGCCGAGGACCTGGGCAAGTCGCGCGAGATGATGCTGGCCGACCTGCTGGCGGGCAAGACCAAGTTCCACAACGTCTTCCACTATCCGACCTACTCCTGGGGCGACGTGGCGATCATCGCCTGGCTGGTGGACGCGGCGGCGATCCAGTCGCAGAAGGCGCTGCTCGATTGCAGCTACGCACCCTACGCGCGCACCATGACCCGCATCTGCTGGGAAGAGTCGTTCCACATCAAGCACGGCTACGACTGCGTCGTCACGCTGGCGAGCGGCACCGACCAGCAGCGCACGATCTTGCAGGACGCGCTGAACCGCTGGTGGACCCCGTTGGTCCACTTCCACGGCCCGCCCACCGACCCGGCCAAGGATCGCGACCTCTACTGGCGGATCAAGGCCAAGCCGAACGGCATGTTGCGCCACGAGTTTCTCGACCGCTACGTGCCGAAGATCCTGGAGTTGGGGCTGACCATTCCCGACGCTTCGCTGCACTTCAACGAGGAGAGCGGGCACTGGGAGTTTGACGAGCCGGACTGGAGCCAGTTGAAAGCCGTCGTCACCGGCCACGGCCCGCGCTCCGCCGAGCGGCTGACGCTGCGCCGCATGTCCTACGCCGACACCGAGTGGGTGCGCGACGTGGTGCTGGCCCACCGCGCCGCGGCCTGATCTGCTATACTTGCGGCTGGCCGGGGCGCGGGATGGCTGCGCCCCGGCGGTCACTGTCTGGGGGAGAGCAATGGCTGACACGGAACTGCACACGGTGGCGCAGGAGGCGCGCCCCGTGGAGGTGCGCCACCCGGCGGGCGGGTCGGGGGCGACCTGGCCGATCTTTGAGGTGTTCCGGCAGGAGCGGCCCGGACAGCCGCTGCAACACGCGGGCAACCTGACCGCGCCCGACCCGGATATGGCCGAACTTTACGCCCGCGAGTTCTACGGGCGGCGCAACGAGAGCATCCGCATCTGGGTTGTGCCGCGCGCCGAGGTGCGCGAGATCGTGGACGTGGATCTGCTGCACCCGCCCGCGGTGGACCGCTCGTACCGGATCGTGCAGGGCTACACAGTGCGCGACAAACTCGACCAGGCGCGCGCCCACGGCGACGAGAATATTCCCGGTTCGCCGGGCCGCAAGTCGCGTGCCCCACGCAACGCCATGGAGATCCCCGCCGATGTCTGATCCCACCAAGCCTGTCGCTGCCGCCCGCGAGGTGCCGCGCTTTTCGTCCGTGACCACGGCCACCGACGATGCGCTGGCCGAAGCCGCCCGCCAGGGCGTGGAAGCGGTGCCGCCCAGCCCCGCCTTCGACGTGCTCCCCACGCTGGAACTGCCGACCCCCGGCCCGGCGCCGGAGTTGCCCGCCTGGATCGAAACAATGGATCGTGAGGCGGCCACGGATGTCGAGCAGGCGCTGAACGGCCTGCTGCTGGCCCTGGCCGACGACGAGTTTGTGCTGGGCTATCGCAACTCGGAGTGGACCGGCATCGCGCCGATGCTGGAAGAGGACGTGGCCTATAGCTCGATGGCTCAGGACGAGATCGGGCACGCGCGGCTCTTCTACACCATGCTGGCCGAACGGGTGGGCGGGGAGGCCGATGCGCTGGTCTATGGCCGCCCGGAGGCGGGCTTCCGCAACGCGCAGTTCCTGGAGATGCCGCGCACCAACTGGGCCTTCACCCTGGTGCGCCAGTTCCTGTACGACCAGTACGACCAGTTGCGGCTGGAGTCGCTGGCGGAATCGCGGCTGACTGCGCTGGCCGAGGTGATCGGCAAGATCCAGCGCGAGGAGAAGTACCACGCCATGCACGGCACCGCCTGGATGCACCGCCTGGCCGAGAACACGCCCGAAGCGCGCGCCCGGCTGGAAGCCGTGCTGCCCGCCGCCTGGGCCGCCACGGCGGGGCTATTCGAGCCGCTGCCCGGCGAAGATGCGCTGGTGCGCGAAGGCTACCTGGCGCGGTCGAGCGCCGATCTGCACGCCGCCTGGACCGAGCGCGTGGGCGACTTGCTGCGCGAGCTAAGCGTGGCTGTGCCCGATGTGGCGCCGGCCGGGTTGGGCGGGCGCTACGGCCGCCACTCCGCCGACTTTGCCCCGATGTGGGACGAGATGACTATCGTCTACCGCATCGACCCGGCGGCCCGCTGGTGATCCGATGACGACCCCGACCGCCACAACACGGGTGAGCCGCGGACTGGATTGGCTGCGCACGCCGGTCGGGCGCGGCTTCCTGCTGCTGATCGTGGGGACCGCCGCGACCGGCTTCGCCATGGCCGCGCAGCAAAACATCGTCGCCAACTATTTCGAGGGCGTGCTGGGGCTGGACGGCGCGCAGTTCGGCTATATCACGGCCATCCGCGAGATCCCCGGCTTCCTGCTCATCTTCCTGACCGCGCTGTTCTACCGGCTCTCGCTGCCCCGGCTGACGGCGCTGGCCCTGGTGGTGCTGGCGGTGGGCTACGGCTTCTTCGGCTGGTCCAACTCGTTCTGGACCGTGGCGCCGTGGGTTATCATCAGTTCGATGGGCTACCACACCTGGCTGCAAACGCAGTACGCGCTGGGCATGAGCCTGACCAGCGAGGCCCGCTCCGGCAGCATCCTGGGCCGCCTCTCGGCGATCAACAGCGCGGGCGGGCTGGCGGCCATGGTCGTGGTGCTGGTCGGCTTCGGCCAAGGCTGGCTCGACTTCCGGCTGACCTTTGTCGTCTGCGGGGTGCTGGCGCTTGTCGCCGCCGTGGCGATCTTCGGCTTCCCGCATCTGCATAACGGCGAGGTGCTGGCGCGGGCTGCCAGCCGCCAGCCGCTGGTCTGGCGCAAGGAGTATCGCTACTACTATCTGCTCAACCTGCTCGACGGCGGGCGGCAGCAGATCTTCTTTTCCTTTGGGCTGTGGGTGCTGGTGCATCACTTCAACCTCGACGTGCCGACCGTCTCGGCCATCTTGCTGAC
The DNA here is from genome assembly GCA_025927935.1 of Chloroflexia bacterium. Next base: position 4,579 of record JAICKM010000378.1, read on the forward strand.
CGTCACCTGCCTGAGCATGGTCGCCGGGTCGTGGATCGGGCGGCTGATCGACCGCCACGGCGAGCGGCAGATGCTGGCGCTGGTCAACGTGGCCTATGTCGTCGCCTTGCTCGGCTACGCGCTGATCGACAACCTGGCCGTGGTCGTAATCTGCTACGTCATCTACTCGTTTATCTTCCCGTTGTCGTCCATCGGCGCGGCCACTTATTTGCGCAAAGTGGCCGTGGCGGCGGAGATCCCACCGTCGCTGGCGATGGGCGTGACCTTGCAGCACGCCGCCGCGATTGTCGTGCCCATCGCCACCGGCTTCGTGCTCAACTATGTCGGCTATCAACTGCCGTTCCTGGTGGCCTGCGTGTTCGCCTGCTTCACCTTCGGCGTGACGCGCCGGTTATCGCCCGAAACGCAGAAATCGCCGCGCCGCGTGCAGGAAGACGCCCTGCGCGTGGGTAAGGAAAGTCTAGAGGTATCGCCATGACCAATCAGATCGCTATTACCGAAGCCGATGTGGTCGCCGCGCTGCGCGACGTGTACGACCCGGAGATCCCCAACCTCTCGCTGGTCGATCTCGGCATCTATCGCGGCGCGGAGATCACGCCCGCCGGCGTGACTATCGAGATCACGCCGACTTTCGTCGGCTGCCCGGCCATCGATTACATGAAGGACCAGATCGTCGAGCATTGCGCCGGCCTCTGGCCGGACACGCCGGTGCAGGTCAAGGTCACGCACAACCGGCCCTGGACCAGCGACCAGATCAGCGAGGAAGGCCGCCGCCGCCTGAAGATCTCCGGCTTCGCGCCGCCGCCCAAGGGCAACCTGATTCGCCTGGAGCCGCTGGTCGAGTGCCCCTACTGCGCCTCGCGCAACACGGTGCTCGAAAACGCTTTCGGCCCCACGCTCTGCCGCGCCATCTACTACTGCAAGAACTGCCGCCAGCCCTTCGAGCAGTTCAAGGCGGTGTAGCGGTTTGCGTGCCGATTGCTTGTATCGAGAGGGTGACTTTATAGGATGAGACCGTATGAATAAGCGAGCAACCCATCCGACTCTAGCAAGCCGCGTGGCGAAGGCGCTGCGTGACGGCGCTATTATGTTCGTGCTGGCCCTGGCAATTGAAATGATAGGCGTGTTCACCCAGGGCTGGTCGTACCGTGTGTCGGATCTGGTGATCCTCCTGACGGTCACGTTGCAAGCCATTGCCGCATCATTCTTCCTCCGATTCGGATCATCAGGATCAGCTACATGGCGCGCACGCATCACCAATGCATTGGGCTTTGGCGTCGGCGAGTTAGCTATTCTACAGATTCACAACTCTGCTCTCCAGACGATGCCGGATAGTCTGGCTCCGCGCTTTGATCTCCCCTTGACGCTGTTCTTGTCCGCTGTATGCTTCTTGGTTGCACTATTCGCGCGACCGCAGGCCAACGGGCTGATGCCGGAAGATCGGCAAACCGGTTAATGGTCGAGCCTGCAAGCAGCGTGGCTCTACCCGATCCCACCCCGCGCAACATCACCGTTGCCGCCGCGATCATCCGCCAGGACGGGCGCATCCTGATCGTGCAGCGGCCGGACACGGCGGAGATGGGCGGGCTGTGGGAGTTTCCCGGCGGCAAGATCGAGCCGGGCGAGACGCCGCAGGCTGCCCTGGTGCGCGAGATCGCCGAGGAGTTGGGCGTGCCGGTGGCCGTGGGCGACCTCTACCACACGACGCGCCACACCTACCCGCGCGGGCTGACGGTCGATCTGCGGTTCTACGAGTGCCGTCTGCTGGGCGGGCCGCTGCAACTGCTCTGGGGCCAGGACTACCGCTGGGTCGCGCCCGCCGCCCTGCCCACCTACACCTACCCCGCCGCCGACCAGGAAGTGGTCGCCCGCCTGGCCGTCACACCTGTACTCTAATACCCAAATTGGAGTAGCGTAAGTCAGTCTCCAGTCTATTTCCCCGCCGGACCGCAGCCGTGATAATATGAAGGATACCCTGCACGGGTATCCTTGCACTTTATTGACCCTGTTGTCACTCTGAGCGCAGCGAAGAGTCTCGTCGCTGGATTATGTTGTCACTCTGAACGCAGCGAAGAGTCTCGTCCTTCGGGCTACGAGACGGAGATTCTTCGCTACGCTCAGAATGACAGGGCTGCGGGCGGACGAGACGGAGATTCTTCGCTGCGCTCAGAATGACAGTTCCTGGTTGATAGATTAATGAGCAGGCGTCCGCGCCGCGAACTGTGGGTGCTGGGCGGCATTTTGCTGCTGGCCGCGCTGGCCCGCTTCACCGGCCTCAGCCAG
>JAICKM010000063.1 GCA_025927935.1 Chloroflexia bacterium
CGATGGTCGAGAAGATGTCGTTCACGGCGCCGCCAAGCACGGCGAGAATGACAATGACGACAATGGCGATGAGCACGAGGATGAGCGCGTACTCGACCAGCCCCTGGCCCTGCTTGCGGAGATCGTTCAACTTGCGCATGGCTTTAGCTCCTATAAAACTGGAATAACGCGCCCTTCCGACTTCCTCAGTTCTAACTTCGCCGGTAACAGAATCCGGCCGGATGCACTGCCGTAGCAGTTCGACACAAGATGAGTCTGCCTATTTCTGGGCTATCTTCTCATATACCACAAGCGAGTAATAATCCCGGTATCACCGCGTAGAAGATGCGTGAACATCTTGGCTGGCCGCCACCCCATCCGGCACCGGGTGGCGCCCGGTGGCTCTCCACAGTCGCGGGCACAGGTCTGCACAACGGTCGTGCGGCAGAAGACCGCAAACCGCTGTATCTTGCCACGCTGTGCGCGGCCACACGCTGCCAGGACCGGAATCCTGGGCCACGAACCGTCGTTGACGGATGGGCACCGGGATGCGCTTGTATCCTCGCTTGTGCGCTTTCACTGCGAGTGCCGGCTGTGCGTGCGGCTGGTGGCCGGAAGCGTAGGCACCCTGGTCCCTGTTGAACGGGTGACAGATGCGGTGAAACTGCTATGGAGATTCCTGCCTGCTACACGCTACAAGCTAGTGCGCGGTGAGCAAGAATATAGATTGAATAGGGCGGTCGCTCTCCCTGTGTGCTGAGGGTAAGCAGCAGGCGGGAACCGCAGCAGATTGTTTGTCGGGAGCGCCCTTCCCGGCTGCGTGCAGTTATCCGGCTGTTTACAGAGTCCAAATCCAGGCTCGCTCATCAGATCCCGGCCGCGCCCTTATGCCGGTTCTATCCCCTGACGACCAGTTGCCTGGGTAACATGAGGTTACAACCCGAAGTAGAAGTGAAGTAGTGATGGGCCGCAAATTAACCTCTCGCAGAGACTATAGCATAAGACCTCGGCGCAGGTCAACACAATAATGCAGGATTGTAAGTTACCTGCTGACAATTCTATCCATTTATTCAGAAGTTAATCAACTGGTAATAAACCATCCTAACCAACTTCGGCGCTATTTAGTAAGGTTGTCGGGTGCGGAGATCATACTATCGGCGATCTACCGCCCGCGCGGCAATGCAGAAGTGCGCCGGCGGCAACTGGCCGGGGCGCGCCGACTGACTCTCGCGGCCCGGCGCCCCCGGGCCGATTCACGGGGGCATAAAATGTTCCATCCCGCGAAAAAAGTGGTATAATTAAGGTATGGATACGCGCATCAAAACGGCAATAGTCACCGCGTCGGACATCTGGCACAGCGTGATCTGGCCGCCGTACCAACCCAGTACACGGGAGGACAGGAGTGCCGGGCCGCTGGAGCCGGGACAACTCGTGGCCCCGGCGCTGGACGTTGCCGGCTTGCAAACCGTGCAGGGCTTCATGGTCGCCTGCGACCGCCTGGGGCCGGGAGTGGTGCGGGAAACCGACGGCGCCGGCAAGGTGCTCGTGCGGTGGAGCAAAGCCGGGGTGGAGACCTGGGCGGAGACCGCGGATCTACAGCCCATTGACGCGGACCATCGGCTGGTGACTATCATGCTCTGCGATGCCCGCGGGCACCGCACTCTCCTGCGCCAGCGCGTGGCCTTGCTCCAACATCACTGGACCATCGAGGTGCGCCCGGAAAACGTCGTGCGCGCCGAGCGGAGCGACGGCCTGTCCTGGACCTTCACGGTCAATCCGATCACACACGGGGTTATGGCCTCCTGGATCTACCCCCCTGAAGACGACGACGCCGAGGCGCTCACCGCGGCGGAGATGGCGACGGCCTAACACTCCTCCTCTGGGCAGATCTGTCATGGAGCCTGCCCTGCCTCTGGTCGACCTTCCCGCGTCCCCGCCGGTACTTGTTTCTCGTCATCCGGGAAAGTCGCGCCTGACGCGCGCTTGCCGTTCCCTTCAAAATCGTTCAGAATCCATAGGGCTTGCGCCCGAAGGGTGGCATGGTCATTGCGCGTGCGACCGCTACGGCGCCGACCGGGGGTAACCCGCCGCGCGCCGCGGGCCGGCGCGCCAATCGAGGCCGGGGCAGGCATCCATCGCTGGTCCTACCCCTATCATGAGGAGTTAAGCGCCGTGGACGGGCCTTGTGCCCACCCCGCTGGTGTGAGAGGCCATGAGCGAACGAACCAACTTTCTCGCCGTCGATCTGGGTGCGTCCAGCGGGCGGGTCATGCTCGGTGGCTGGGACGGCGCGCGCTTCGCCTTGCGCGAGCTGCACCGCTTCCCGAACGACCCCGTGGCCGTGCAGGGACACCTCTATTGGGATGTGCTGCGACTCTGGCAGGAGATCCAGGCCGGGATCGCCCGCTATGCCGCAGAGTCCGATACCCCGCCTGCCGGGATCGGCATCGACACGTGGGCGATAGATTTTGGGCTGCTCGACGGGGCGGGCCGGCTGCTCGGCAACCCGCATCACTACCGCGACCGGCGCACCACAGGCATCGCGGAAGCGGTGGACGCGCGCATCCCGCCGGACCAACTCTACGGTGTCACCGGCATCCAACGCCTGCCGTTCAACACGTTGTATCAACTGGTCAGCATGCGCCAACAAGGGGACGTGCAGTTGGATGTGGCGCAGACTCTCCTGCTGATGCCCGATCTGTTTGGCTACTGGCTCACCGGGCGCATGGTGGCCGAATACACCAACGCCACGACGACCCAGTTCTACGACGCGCGGGCCGGGCGCTGGGCGGCGGATCTGCTCGGCGCGCTGGATCTGCCCGCGGCGATCTTGCCGCCCCTCGTCGCCCCCGGCACCGTCCTGGGTGAGCTGCTGCCGGAGGTGCGCGAACGGACGGGCCTGCCCCCCGGCGTGCCGGTCATCGCCGTCGGCACGCACGACACGGCCAGCGCCGTGGCCGCGGTGCCGGGCCTGGACGAACGGAGCGCCTATATCAGCAGCGGCACCTGGAGCCTGGTCGGCGTCGAGACCAGGGCGCCGATCTTGAGCGAGCGGGCGCGGGCACTGAACTTCACCAACGAGGGCGGCGTAGGCGGCACCATCCGCTTGCTCAAGAACGTCGGCGGGCTGTGGCTGTTGCAGGAATGCCGGCGCCGCTGGGAGCGCGAGGGTGCGACCTATACCTGGCCGGATCTTGTGACCCTGGCCGAGCAAGCGCCGCCGCTGGTCAGTCTGGTGGACCCCGATGCGCCGGACTTCCTCAACCCCGACGACATGCCCGCGGCCTTGCGCGCCTATTGCCGGCGCACCGGGCAACCGGAACCGGCGACGCCGGGGGCGGTGGGGCGCTGCTGCCTGGAAAGCCTGGCGCTGAAATACCGCTGGGTGCTGGCGGCGCTGGAAGATCTGATGGGCCACCGGCTGGACCCCATCCGCATCGTCGGCGGGGGTAGCCGCAACGGGTTGCTGTGCCAACTGACCGCCGATGCGTGCGGGCGCCGGGTGGTGGCCGGGCCGGTGGAGGCCACGGCGCTGGGCAACATCCTGGTCCAGGCCATCGCCACGGGGCATTTAGCCGATATTACCGCCGGGCGGAAGGCGGTAGGGGCCTCGGTGGATCTAGCGATCTTCACGCCGCAGGCCACCGTGGATTGGGATACGGCGTTCGCGCGGTTCGCGGCCCTGGTCCAGGCGTCATGAGTCGGCCACAGCTACCGCTGCCCGGATGCGCGGCACATGAAGTGCTCAGCCAGGGGAATGGATGAAAGGAGTCCCAATTATGGTAAATACGGTGAAGGGCCGGCAGCCGGCTCCCGCCCGCGACCCCCGCGTGGACGAAGTGCTGGACCAGATGACCCTGGAGGAAAAGGCGGCCCTGACCGTGGGCCGCGATGCCTGGACCACGCAGCCCATCGAGCGGCTGGGCGTGCCGTCGGTCTGGGTGTCCGACGGGCCGACCGGCCTGCGCAAGGCGGCCGGCGGCGGCGATATGACCCTGGGCCACAATCTCCCCGCGACCTGCTTCCCCACCGAATCGGCCCTGGGCGCCTCCTGGGATGTCGATCTGGTGCGCGAGGTGGGACGGGCCATCGCCGCCGAGAGCCAGGCCGCCGGAGTGCAAGTGTTGCTGGGTCCCGGCGTCAACCTCAAGCGCTCGCCCCTGTGTGGCCGCAACTTCGAGTATTTCGCGGAAGATCCGGTGCTCTCCGGGGAACTGGCCGCGGCTTACGTGGGCGGGCTGCAGGATGGCGGCGTGGGCGGCTGCCTCAAGCACCTGGTTGCCAACGAGAGCGAGACCGACCGCATGATCACCAGTTCCGAGGTGGACGAGCGGACGCTGCGCGAACTCTATCTGCGCCCCTTCGAGATCGCCGTCGCCAAAGCCGATCCCTGGACGCTGATGGCAGCGTATAACCGTCTCAACAGCGTCTACTGCACCGAGAACCACCACTTGCTGAGCGACATCGTCGCCGGGGAGTGGGGCTACCGCGGTATCGTCATGTCCGACTGGCTGGCGGTCAACGACCGCCCGGCGGGCATCGCGGCGGGGCTGCATCTGCAAATGCCCACCGCGCCCACCGCCGCGGGGGTCGTGGCCGCGGTGCAGGAGGGCCGGCTCGATGAGACCCAGCTAGATGAGATCGTGAGCGCCTTGCTCACGTTCATCTTCAAGGCCGATGCCGCCCGCCGACCGGACACTCCCGTCGATCTCGACGCCCATCACCGCCTGGCCCGGCGCGTGGCGAGCGAAGGTATTGTGCTGCTCAAAAACGAGGGCGGCCTGCTGCCGCTGGAGGGCGACGCCCTGGCCCATGTCGCGCTGATCGGCGCCTTCGCCAAAGAGCCGCGCTACCAGGGCGCGGGCAGTTCCCAGGTGATCCCTTCCCGCCCGGTGGAGACCATTTACGACGAATTGAGCCACCTGGCCGGCGGGAACGGCCAGATCACCTACGCGCCCGGCTACCGCGCGGACGGCTCAACGGACGATGCCCTGCTCCAGGAAGCCCAGGCCGCCGCCCGTGCCGCCACGGTCGCCGTGGTCGTCGCCGGGTTGCCCGGCTCATACGAGGAGGAAGGCGCCGACCGCAAGCACATCGATCTACCGCCGGGACACAATGCCCTGGTGGAGGCCGTGCTGGCGGTCCAGCCGCGCACCGTGGTCGTGCTGGTCAATGGCAGCGCGGTGGCGCTGCCCTGGGCGGCGCGCGTGCCGGCGCTGGTCGAGGGCTGGCTAGGCGGCCAGGCCAGCGGCGGGGCCGTCGCCGATGTGCTGCTGGGCCACACCAACCCCTCCGGCAAACTGGAGGAAACGTTCCCCATGCGGCTGGAAGACACCCCCGCCTACCTGAACTTCCCGGACGACGGGTCCGCCCGCGTGCTCTTCGGCGAGGGGCTGTTTACCGGCTACCGCTGGTACGATGCCCGGCGGATCGAGCCGCTCTTCCCTTTCGGGCACGGCTTGTCGTACACATCGTTCGAGTACAGCGACTTGCGTGTGGACCCGGCGACCGCCCGCGACACCGATAGCGTGACGGTGACGCTGCGCGTGCGCAACACGGGCAAGCGGGCCGGACAGGAAGTGGTGCAGCTTTACGTGCGGGAGCAGCGGCCCCATCTACCGCGCCCGGAGCAGGAACTGAAGGCATTCACGAAGGTGGCACTCGACCCCGGCGCGGAGCAGGAGGTCCGCTTCCAGCTAGGGCTGCGCGACTTCGCCGTCTACGACCCGCGCCTCGCGGCCTGGACCGCGGGCAGTGGCGTGTACGACCTGCGTGTCGGGGCGTCGTCGCGCGACATCCGGTTGCAGGGCAGCGTGACGCTAGAGGCCACCAGCCTCCGTCAGGCGCCGCTGGACCGGATGAGTCCGCTGCGCGCCTGGCTGCGCAATCCGGCGGCGCGCGCCCGGCTGCGGCCGGTCGTGAACGCCCTGCTCCGGGGTGTCGTCGGCGAGGAGGCCACGATCACTGAGGACGGGGAATGGGGCGAGGGTTTGCTGAATGCCTTCATCGGCGATCTACCGATCAGCAAGCTGACGATGTTGGGCGGGATGACCGAGCAAGACCTGGCGCAACTGATTGAGGTAGCCAACGCGGGCTAGCCGGCACTGGGCGGGCACCGGTGCATGGGATATGCGCCGGTACCGGCTCGCCGGGCACCGGTCCGCCGCGTGCCCATAGTTGTTCTGTCCCCAATACGGCTACAACGCCCACTCCATCGGCGCCGGGCGTGCGAAGTCCGACGTGATCTCCACCGGCCGCCCGCTGCGCGCCGACTCCGCAGTCGCCTCCAGGATCTCCACCGTGTGCGCCGCCATCTCGCCGCTGAAGCGGTGCGGGCGGCCCGCGATGATTGCCGTGGCCGTCTCCCACAATCCCTGCCCCCACGGCGTGCCGTAGGGTGGCTCCCGCACCAGAGGCACTTCTTCCAGAGGCTCGTCGAAGGCCGCGAACGCCACCTTCGCGTTGAACATATGCCAGGACTCGAGGTGTAGCGAGCCGCGATCCCCGTGGAACTCGATCCCCACCTGCCGCGTGGACTTGTTGGCGACGTAAAAATCGGCGGTTAGCCTCACCACCACGCCATCCGCCAGCTCGATGGCGGCGACGAGGAAGTCGGGCTGCTCGACACGGAAGCGCGTCCCCTGCCGGGTCTCGCGCTCGGGCCAGAGGACCGTGCCGTAGGCCGAGACGCGCCGGGCCGGGCCGAAGATCGCCGTCAGGATGCTCAAGGGGTAGACGCCCACGTCGAATAGCGGCCCCACTCCATAGAACCCTTGCGGGTCGGGATGCCAGGTCTCGATCCGGCCCCAGTTCACATCGGCGTAGGCCAGGCGCACCTGGCCCAGCTTGCCGTCCCGGATCCACTTCCAGGCCGTCTGCTGCGCCTCACCCATCAGCGTGAACGGCGAGCAGGCCAGCCGCAGGCCCCGCTCCCGCGCCAGCGCTACCAACCCGACGGCATCCGCGTAGCGTGTTGTGAGCGGCTTCTCACTGTACACATGCTTGCCCGCCAGAAGGCAAGATGTGGTAACGGCGGCATGCGCGTGCTGCACGGTGAGATTGGCGACCATCTCGACGGCGGGATCGGCCAGCAGCGCGTCCACGCTGGGATAGGCGCGCGTGCCGTGTTCGCGGGCCAGCGCCTCGGCCCGTGCCGGCAGGATGTCGGCAATGCCGGCCAGTTCCAGTTCCGGGTAATGCGGAATATCGCGTAGATACGGCCCGGCGATGTTGCCCGCCCCGATAATGCCCAGCTTGATGGTACGCCTTCCACTCACTGCTCCGGCCATCCTTTCCTTACGGCCAGGGAAGCCCGGCTACCGGCACCACCGCGAGCCGCGCGGGGATCGCCCTGTCCAGCCGGATCTCCCGCGCCGGTTACTCGTGTTTGCGGACAATCGCCTCTTGCCCGCTCCCCTCGACGACATACGCGCCGTCGCGCTCGACCCACACGCCGCAGGATCCGCCGCCACTGCTGCGGGCCAACTCCAGCGGCGTACCGTCCATGCGCAGCGCCGGGTGGTAGAACTCGGCCACCTGCTCTGCCGCGCCCTCGATATAGTGCCCGATCAGCGCGCGCCGGAAGCGATCCGTGGTCGTGTTCGGATAACTGCCGTGGACCAGCGCGCCGTTGAAGAAGAGCACGTCGCCGGCAGCCATGGGCACCGGCTGCGCGGTTTCGCCCGGCGGGAGCGGCACCGTCACATCGGTGAAGCTGACAGTGGTATCGGCTTTGGTCGTGCACAGCAGCGGCCAGGTGTGGCTGCCGGGCACGACTTGCATGCAGCCGTTGGCTGCATCACACGCATCCAGGGCCAGCCAGGCCGCCATGCAGGTGCCCGGCTGGGCCCGCAGGTAGAAGTTATCCTGGTGCAGCGCCTGGCCCCGCGCGCCCGGCGGCTTGAAATAGATCATTGTCTGGACCGCATACGGTTCGCGGCCCAGTAGCCCCGTCAGACAGGCGTTGATTCGCGGGTCCAGCACCCACTGCCGGGAGAGGTCATCCCAGCGGTGCATGTGGATCATGCGGGGATAGCGCTTCAGCGGATCGTCGCTACGCACATCCACCCCGGCGAGATCGCCAGGGTAGGTTCCATGCTTGCGTAAAGTCATGAAATGCTCGCGATAGTGCGCGACTTCGTCCGGGCTGAACAGGCCCTGGACGACGACGTACCCGGCGGCGTCAAAGCGTGCTTTATGTTGATCGGTCAGCATGGTCATAGCCTCCCTGGCAGGGGCGCGATCGCTGCGGCGAACACAGCGGCGCTGGAGTAAAAGATCTGTTCGCGCGTGGTCCGGTGGGGCCTCGATATAGCCCCTATTATACACCGGGCGTTACGGCGGCGATCACGATAGCCGTGCTGCTACGCGGCGCTCCGGCCCGGCCCGCCGACCACGCGGCCCGGCGTGGCTCCGGTATGCGCCCCATCCCGCAGCACCCGCGCGCCGTTCACCCACACCTCGCGCACGCCGGTTGCCAGCTGGTGCGGCGCCTGGAACGTCGCCTGGTCGGCGATGGTCGCCGGGTCGAACACCACGACATCGGCGTAGCAGCCCGCCCGCAGCAACCCCCGCTCGCGCAGCCTCAGCCGGTCGGCCACCGCCGAGGTCATCTTGCGCACGGCATCTTCCAGGGGCAGCACCTGTTCGTCGCGCACGTAGTGGCCCAGCACGCGGGGATAGGTGCCGTAGGACCGCGGATGCACGGGGCCACGCGCGACCGCCCAGGCCGGGTCATAGCCGCCTGCATCGGTCGCAATCTTGATCCAGGGCAAGCCCAGTTGCATGCGCACGTTCGCCTCGTCCATGGAAAAATAGATCGTGCTGATACGCTGGCCCTCCGCGGCAAGCAGGTCGAGCGCGGCGTCGAGCCAGTGCTGTCCGCGCTGGTCCGCAATCTCGTCCAGTCGGAGGCCGACATATGGCTGGTGCTCCGGGCGCTGGAAGCCGATGGGCATGATGCCGGCGGGCGTCGTGTTCAGCCCCATGGCCTCCCAGTCGCCGGAGGGTGCCAGCACCTCGGCGCGGATCCTGGCGCGCATTGCAGGATCGGCCAGGTTGGCGTACAGCCCGTCCCCGGCACTGGCCCAGGGGGGTAAGATGGCACTCAAGCCCGTGCCGGAGGCCGCGTAGGGATACATATCAGCCGTCACATCGACTCCCGCGGCCCGCGCCTGGGCAATGGTGGCGATAGCGGCGGGCATCAGGTGCCAGTTCGGGCGCCCCGCCGCCTTTAGGTGATAGATCTCGACCGGCAGGTTGGCCCGCCGGCCGATCGTAATCGCCTCGCCAATCGCCTCGACCAACTGCTCGCCCTCCGAGCGCACGTGCGTGATATAGACGCCGTGGTGCGCGGCCACGACCTCGCACACCGCCACCAGTTCGTCGGTATCGGCGAACGAGTCGGGCGGGTAGATCAGCGCGTAGGAGACGCCGAAGGCGCCATCCTCCATGGCCTCGGCCATCACGCGCCGCATGGTGTTCAGTTCGTCGGGCGTGGCGCGGCCCAGGCGCATGCCGCAGGCATACTGGCGCAGCGTGCCGCCGCCGAGGAACGAGCCGATGTTCGGCGAGACGCCGTGCGCGGCGGTCGCATCCAGCCAATCGCCGAAGCGCCGCCAGGCGCGCGCCCGCTCCGCCCAGTCCGCGATGTCTTCCATGAAGATCGCGTTGGCGAACGGGTCGTCGATCTGCCCGCCGAAGGGAGCAGGCGTCCACGCCTCACCCATGATCTCGGTGGTGACTCCCTGGGTGAGCTTGGACAGCGACCGGCCGTCGACCATCAGGGGCAGGATGGAATGGCTCTGGATGTCGATGAAGCCAGGGCAGACGACCATCCCGCGGGCGTCGACCACCTCGCGGGCCTGCTCCGGCGGGATCTGGCCGGGGGGCGTGACGGCGGCGACGCGGTCGCCCTGAAGCGCCACATCGCCATAGCACCAGGGGTTGCCGGTACCGTCCACGACGCGACCGCCGGTGATCAGAATATCGATGCTCATGACAGACTCCTTCCGACTGTTTCTCCCTGGACCTCCGGCTGATTGGGCATTCTGCTTAATAGTCGCTGCGGTTAGCCCATTGTCGGCCCTTGGGGTAAGTCCATTATAGTGGTATGATGGTGCTGGAAGCAATGGGAGCTTCCGGAATGCCAATGCAAAGGATGGATAGAGATGAAAGCCAGAATGAACTACGGCAAGGTGGCGCCGGGCGCCATCAAAGCGATCCAGGGACTCGAAGCATACAACCGCGGTTGCAGCATCGAGCCGCAATTGCGCGAACTCGTGAAATTACGCGCCTCGCAGATCAACGGCTGCGCGTATTGCGTGGACATGCATAGCCTGGATGCGCGCGCCCTGGGCGAAACGGAGCAGCGCCTGTATGCGTTGCCGGTGTGGCAAGACACGCCGTTTTTCAGCGAACGCGAACGCGCCGCCCTGCTCTGGGCCGAGCAGCTCACGCTGCTCGCCGTGGATCATGTGCCCGATGCGGTCTACGAGGAGGTGCGCGGGCATTTCACCGACGAAGAACTGGCGGATCTGACGATGGTCATTTCCACCATCAACGTCTGGAATCGCTTCAGCGTCGCTTTCCGCGCTGTCCCTGGCGAGTACCGCCCGGCCCGACAGCCGGAGAGCGCTACAGCCCACTGAGCAAGCCAGGCGCAGCCGACCCTAAACGCTAGCCCAATCCGGCGGCAGCAGCGTTGCCTGCTGCCGCCGCTGTTTCCGCGCCATAAGCATCGGGCCGGCGCGGGGCGGCAACACCGGCCCGCGCTCCGGCGCAGCGCATGGCAAGTACAGGTCTGCGTCCCGTTTTCGCCGCCAAAAACCAGGGGCAAACCTATTGACAGGGCACTCCGGTTGGTATATACTCTGCCCATGCACACGTGTGCATGATCCTAGCCCAACGCGTTCCGCACACCCGGATCAGCATCCCGTCTTCCTCGTCCAGCGTCTCGTAGCAAGCCCGCACCATCTGCATAGGGAATTGGTAGCCCATTCTTGCGGAGGAACTGCGTTTTGGCGCAGCGTTCGGTGTCGATTGAGGATATTGCGCGCGCCGCCGGGGTGTCGCACTCTACGGTGTCGCGGGCGCTGCGCAACAGCCCGCTGATCAGCCCGGACGTGCGCACGCGCATTCAGCACCTGGCCGGGGAGATGGGCTATACGCCCAACGCGCTCGCCCAAAGCCTGCAGACGCACCGCTCGCACACGCTGGGCCTGGTCGTCACCTCCATCGCCGATCCGTTTTTCACCGACGTGGTGCGCGGAGTCGAAGAGATGGCCCGGCCCGCCGGGTTTAGCGTATTCCTCAGCGCCTCGTACAACGACCCGGCCCAGGAGGTGGATGTGATCGAAACCTTCCACCGGCGCCGGGTGGACGGTATCCTCGTCGCCTCCGGGCGCATCAGCAGCAACTATGAGGAGCACCTGAGCCGGGTCAAAGTGCCCACGGTGCTGCTTAACAACGAGGCACAGGGGGACGGCCGGCGGCTCCACTGGGTGCGCGTCGACGACGACCTGGGGGCGCAACTCGCCACCGAACACCTGTTACAACTGGGCCATCGCGCCATCGGTTATCTCGGCGTGGCGAACCGCCCGCGCTCGAATCACCAGCGCCACGCGGGCTACCGGGCCGCGCTGGCCGCCGCCCGCGTCGCCGCGCCCGACGCCTGGGTGGCGATCCCCGACGATGCCGGCGAGGATGCGCAGGATGGACCGGCCAGCGACCTGGCCGCCGGGCAGCGTTGGCTGCCCCAGTTGCTGGCCGCGGGTGTCAGCGCCGTGTTCTGCTTCAACGACATGGTCGCCGTCGGCGCGCTGCTGGCCTGCCGGGCACGGGGACTGGTGGTGCCGCGCGATCTGAGCATCGTCGGCTACGACGACATCGAAGTGGCCCGCTACGTCACGCCCCCGCTGACCACGGTGGCCCAGCCGCGCCTGCGCCTGGGCACCCTGGCGACCCAGGTGCTGCTGGATCTGCTGGCCGAACGCCCGGTTGAAAACCATGTGCTGCCGCCGGCGCTGGCATTGCGCGAGAGCACCGCTCCGCCGTGCTCCGCTGCCCCCAGCGCGCGCTACATAGGAGACTAGCTCGATGACCACACAGACGACCGAACGGATGACGATGGCCCAGGCGGTGATTGCCTTTCTCAAGCAGCAGTATAGCGAGCGCGACGGCCGGGAGCAGCCTTTCTTCGCGGGGTGCTTCGGCATCTTCGGCCACGGCAACGTGGCCGGGGTAGGTCAGGCGCTACAACAAATGCCCGACTTCCGTTACTATCAGAGCCGCAACGAGCAGGCGATGGTCCACGCCGCCGTCGCTTACGCTAAGACCAAAAACCGGCTGCAGACCCTGGCCTGCACCACGTCCATCGGGCCGGGCGCAACGAATATGATCACGGGCGCGGCCACGGCGACGGTCAACCGCCTGCCGGTGCTGCTCCTGCCGGGCGATATTTTTGCCCGGCGCAACGTCGCCCCGGTGCTCCAGCAGATCGAGTGGGAGCACAGCCAGGATAGCTCGGCCAACGACTGCTTCAAGCCGGTGAGCCGCTACTGGGACCGCATCAACCGCCCTGACCAATTGCTGACCGCCCTACCGGAGGCCATGCGCGTGCTGACCAGCCCGGCAGCAACCGGCGCGGTCACGCTGGCCCTGCCGCAGGATGTGCAGACCGAGGCGTACCCCTATCCGGCGGCGTTCTTCCGCAAGCGCGTGTGGCATATTCCGCGCAACCGGCCCGACCGCCGCGCGCTACGGGAGGCCGCCGGGTGGATCCGGCAAAGCGCGCGCCCGCTGATCATCGCCGGTGGGGGCGTGATCTATTCCGAGGCGACCGAGGCGTTGCGCCGGTTTGTCGAGGCCACCGGCATCCCATCCGGCGAGACAATGGCCGGCAAAGGCAGCCTGCCCTACGACCACCCGCTCAACATGGGCGCGACCGGCGCGACGGGCACGCTGGCCGCCAACCGCCTCGCGCACGCCGCCGACCTGGTCATCGGCATCGGCACGCGCTACAGCGACTTCACCACTGCGTCCAAGACCGCCTTCCAGGACCCCGGCGTGCGCTTCGTCAACATCAACGTCGCCGAATTCGACGCGGCCAAGCACCTGGCGCTGGCGCTGGTGGGCGATGCCCAGGTCACGCTGGAGGAACTGGCCGCTGAGCTAACCGGCTACCATGTCGCGCCGGAGTACGAGGCGGCGGCCCGCGCGCTGCACGATGAGTGGGAGCACGAAGTGGACCGCATCTACGCCATCCGCAACACCCCGCTGCCCAGCCAGGGCGAGTTGATCGGCGCGGTCAACGAAAGCAGCAGCCCGGACGCGATCATGGTCTGCGCGGCGGGCAGCCTGCCCGGTGACCTGCATAAACTGTGGCGGGCGCGGCACCCCAAGAACTACCACATGGAATACGGTTATAGCTGCATGGGCTATGAGATCACCGGGGGCCTGGGCATCAAGATGGCCGCGCCCGACCGGGACGTGTATGTTATGGTCGGCGACGGTTCGTACCTGATGATGAACAGCGAGATCGTGACGTCCGTGCAAGAAGGCTACAAACTGATCATTGTGCTGCTGGACAACGACGGCTTCAAGAGTATCGGCGCGCTCAGCCGGTCGCTCGGCCAGCAGGGCTTCGGCACGCGCTATGTCTACCCGCAAAACGGCGTCTTGCCGGGCGACGAAGCCGGGGCGGAGGTACAGCCGCTGCCCGTGGACCTGGCCGCCAACGCGCGCAGCCTGGGCGCCCACGTGATCACCTGCACAACTTATGACGACTTCACCGCGGCCCTGGCCGCCGCGCAGCAGACCGACCGCACCACGGTCATCTATATCCGCAACGACCGCTACGTCAGCGTCCCCGGCTACGAAAGCTGGTGGGACGTGGCGGTGGCCGAAGTGAGCGATCTGCCCACGGTCCAGGCTGCCCGCAAAGAGTGGGAAGCGTTGCGGGCCAAAGAGCGTGAGTATTTCTAGGATCAGGCAAGGAAAGGAGGATGCCTATCACGTGAGGCTCTTGACGATGTAACGGACTCGGCTAGACGCACCAGAGCAACAGCCCCCAAAGGAGGAGACCATGAAACGCATATTCCAGGCGATTGCTTGTCTCACGGTTGCCATGCTCGTGCTGGCCGGATGCGGCGGGGATGTCGCGTCCACCGCCACACCCGTGGCCGGCGGCCAGGGTTCGGCCCCGGCGCAGAGCGGGGAGCGCGCCGCCATCCACATCGCCGTGGTGACGCACGGCCAGGCGTCCGACCCCTTCTGGTCGGTGGTGAAGAAAGGCGTGGACCAGGCCGGGAAAGATATGGGCGTGACCGTCACCTACCAGGCGCCCGACAAGTTCGACATGGTCGCCATGTCCCAACTGATCGACGCCGCGGTCGCCACCAAGCCCGATGGCCTGGTGGTCTCGATCCCCGACGCGAACGCGCTCAGCCCCTCGCTCAAGAAGGCCATCGCCGCCGGCATTCCCGTGATCTCGATTAACTCCGGCAGTGATGTCGCCAAGCAGTTGGGCGTGCTGGTCCACGTCGGCCAGACGGAATATGAAGCCGGCCTCGGCGGCGGCGAGAAGATGGCGGCGGCGGGCGTCAAGTACGCCCTCTGCGTGAACCAGGAAGTGGGCAACGCCGGTCTCGACGCCCGCTGCAAGGGCTTCACCGACGCCATGACCAAGGCGGGCGCCAAAGTCGAAGTGCTGGCCGTGGACTTGGCAAACCCCACCGATTCGCAGCAGCGCATCCAGGCCGCCCTGCAATCCAAGCCCGACGTGGACGGCATCCTGACCCTCGGCCCGACCGGGGCGTCGCCCGCCCTGGCCGCGCTGAAGGCGGCTAACCTGACCAGCAAGATCAAGCTCGCCACCTTTGATCTCTCGCCGGACGTGCTGGCGGCGATCAACAGCGGCGATATGCTGTTCGCCATCGACCAGCAGCAATATCTGCAAGGCTATCTGCCCATCGTGCTGCTGACCCTCTACAAAACCAACCTGAACACCATCGCCAACGACATCTTGATGACCGGGCCGGGCTTCGTGACGAAGGACAACGCCGCTCGCGTAATTGATCTGTCGAAAGCGGGTACGCGCTAGCCTGCGCCGGGTGGGGTAGGTCCGCGGATCTACCCCGCCCGGATGCGCGCATTCTGCGCGGCCAACTCGAAACAAAAGCGGGGGAGCATATGAGTACGACCCCAAACGCAATCAGCCAGCGCGAAACAGCCGGGGATGAGCGACTGATGCGCGCCAATCCGTTGCGCCGGTTGCTGGTCCGCCCGGAGATGGGCGCGGTGGCCGGGTCCATCGCGGTCTGGATCTTCTTTGCGGTCGTGGCCGGACAGCGCGGCTTCCTGAGTTTGAGCGGCACGGCGACCTACCTCAGTGTGTCGGGGGATCTGGGCATCCTGGCAATCGCCGTGGCGTTGCTGATGATCGGCGGCGAATTCGACCTCTCCATCGGGGCCATCGTCGGCGGCTGCGGCATGATCGTCGCGATTCTACCGGCCCAGTACGGCTGGAACATCTGGGCGGCCATCGGCGTGGCCCTGGTGTTCGCGCTAGTCGTCGGATTCTTGAACGGTTATCTGGTGCTGCGCACCCTGCTGCCCTCGTTCATCGTCACGCTGGCCTCGATGTTCATCCTGCGCGGCGTGACCATCGGCGTGACGCGCCTGCTCACCGGGCGCACCCAGGTGGGCGGCTTGCAGGATGTGCCGGGCTACGACTCGGCGCGTGCAATCTTCGCCAGCGACATCCCCATCGGCGGGGTGGGCTTCACGATCACGACGGTCTGGTGGCTGGCGCTCGCCGCGCTGGCGACCTGGCTGCTGCTACGGACCTCGTTCGGCAACTGGATCTTCGGCGTGGGCGGCGATGCACAGGCGGCGCGCAACGTGGGTGTGCCGGTGGCGCGGGTGAAGATCAGCCTGTTCATGCTGACCGCCCTCGCCGGCTGGCTGATCGCCGTCATGCAGGCGTTGCGCTTTACCGGCTCGGACGTGCTGCGCGGCCAGGGCAGCGAGTTTCTGACCATCATCGCCGTGGTCGTCGGAGGGACCCTGCTCACCGGGGGCTATGGCTCGGCCATCGGCGCCGTCTTCGGCGCGCTGATCTTCGGCATGGTGCGCCAGGGCATCGTCTTTATGGGCATCGACGCCGACTGGTACCAGGTCTTCCTGGGCGGCATGCTCCTGATCGCCGTGGTGCTCAACCGCTATGTGCGCAGCCGCGCAATGGAGGCCCACCGATGACGAAGCCAACGGCCAACGCGCCC
>JAICKM010000341.1 GCA_025927935.1 Chloroflexia bacterium
ACCAAACACCATTCGATGTCCTGGGGGCAACCGAAATGTTCTTCGATCTTTCTGCCCAGGCGCGCGAGCTGCAAAATCTGCGCGTCCGTCAGCGCTTGCCTATTCTGCCGCTCCGGTTCAATCTCCTGTTCTTTCGTACCGCCATCTCTTAAGGCGTAAATAGCCAGCTTCTTGGTGGATATCTTCTTATCGATAACCTTGTCGTTACGCACTTTATAGTTATCAGCATTTACCAAGCCGGAGACCATGGCCTCGCCAAGTCCAAAGCCGGCATCAATGGATAACACTTTTCTATTAGAAGTGATGGGATCGGCAGTAAACAAAATCCCTGCCGCCCGCGCGAAGACCATCTGCTGAACAACCACAGCCAGGTGGACTTGACGGTGGTCGAAGCCGTTTTGGAGGCGGTAGATGACCGCCCTCTCGGTAAATAGCGATGCCCAGCACTTGCTGACATGCTTTAGGATGGCCTCCTTTCCGATAATGTTCAAATACGTATCCTGCTGGCCGGCAAAGGAGGCCGCCGGTAAATCCTCTGCCGTTGCGCTGGATCGGATGGCATAGGCATTTCTCTCTCCAAGCCGGGAGAGAAGGTGGGTGATCTCTTCATTAATGTCTTGCGGAATAGCTATCCCTTCGATAACCCTGCGAATCTCACCGCTAAGTTCACCGATTTTATCTCGGTCTTCCATCTCTGGCAGCGATAACTGATCAAGTAATGCGTTAATCGACGACGTTTCCCTAATGATTCTTTTATAGGCTTCAGTAGTAATGCCAAAGCCATCTGTTACGCCTATTCCTTCAATCTTTGATAGTTCCCCCAGGTTCGCGCCTTTACCCCCAACCAGCATGAGTTTTGTTTTGTCAATGTCTTGAAAACCCAGCACATATGAACTCATATTTTTAGCTCCTTCGGCAGGTAGGTCGGCACTCAACCGTGGTCCGGCATCTGTAGCTCGCTATAGTTCTTGCGCTTGTCGTTTTCAGCGCTGGGGTAGCGCCCGCCGCGATGTCTAGCGCGCATGATTGCGTTAGCAACTGATCGCACGCAGGCCCAAGCCCGCCGGCCGATCCCGGATAGCCTGGCTGCACGGCCCTCCAGACGGTGCTCTCCGATTGCGTTAGCCAGCTTACAGGCGACCACGGTTGAGTGCCGACCTACCCTTCGGCAATTCCTTCTTTGACAATGTCGATAACATCCTTGGGGCTAAAACGATTTACCGGAGTATTATACTTCAAGAGGTCTAGCTTTGACCATATGTTTGGAAAATGGCTGACAAGAAGCTAGAGCAATGGACTCAACGTTCGCACGTAGCAGGCGGGCCGATCCTATATGGAGACTGTGCGGAAGTGCGTGTTTTCATACTACACCTTTTGGTTACAGACCCTGCAAATATGTGTAAAGGATCATTAAGACGAAAGTTGCTTTACTCCGTTCCGGATGATAACATTGGCTTGTAACTCTGATCCAGTCATGTGCCTACGGCACACCAGCGCGCAGAAAAACAGCACAAGTGGTTGCTCAGCCGACATCTAAGGTGCTATTTGCAGAAGAGCGCAGCGAAGCGTCTCATCGCGTGCGGGGACAAGACGAGATGCTGAACGGCGTGAAGCATGACAACCTGAGCTGGAAGCAGTATTCATAACGACAAGATCGGCGGGATTAACAGAGGGCACGGGTTTAACTGGCCTGGGCGGCGGCCATCTGGGCCAGGGTGGCGTCCACGCGGTCGAGCAGCCGGGCCGGGTCGATAGACTCGCGGGCGGCGGCGGGCGGGAGGTCGGGCAGGGGTGGCGGGGACGGCAGGCGCCGGCCGGTCAGTTCCTGATAGCGCTGGCGGTATTCGATCTGCGGGAGCGCCGCATAGAGAGCGCGGTATTCGGCGGCGGCGTTCTCGCGCAGGTCGTGGCGGCTGGGGTCGATGCGCCAGCCTTCATAACGTAGTGCGGCCCGCTGCTCCGGCGCCGGCCAGCTGCTTTCCATATGGTGCAGGGCCGCCAGCGCAGTGGCCGGGCTGATCTGTTGCAGGGTGATGCCCAGGCGGATCGCCAGGACCTCGGCCTGGAACTGGATGTCGCGGCGTTGTACGGCGACGGCCTGGCGCAAGGCCACGTCGTTCAGCGCCTGGGCATCGGCGGCGCGGCCCAGGAGGGCGTAGAGCGCGGCCTGGCCGTGCAGGTACTCGCAGCGTAAGTAGGGGTTGTTGAGCAAGTCGGCCAGTTCGACGGCCTGGGCGTAGAGCCGATCGGCCTCGGCATAGCGGCCCTGCGCGGTGTAGGCGCGGGCCATGTTGGCGACGGCGATGCTCATGTACTTGCGGTCGCCGGTCTTACCCGCCATGGCGAGTTGTTGTTGCAGGCAGACCAGGCTGCGCCGGTAGTCACCGTATTCGCCGTAGACGATGCCCATGTTGCCCAGCGCCTCGCTCACGCCGCGGCGCTCGCCCATCTCGGTGGCGATGCCGAGTTGCCGCCCGAAGCAGGCCAGGGCCTGGGCATAGTTGCCTTGCCGCCAGTAGACGGTGCCCATCTGGCCGACGGTGATGCTGATGCCGCGCCGGTCGTCGATCTCGACGGCGCGTAAGAGCGATTGCTCGAAGCAGGCCAGCGCCGCCGCGTACTCGCCCTGTTGCCAGTAGACGTTGCCCATGCTGCCGAGCGCCAGAATCATGCTGGGCCGGTCGCCCAGCGCGGTGGCGATCTGCAACTGGCGGCTGTAGCTGGCGAGCGCGCGCGCATACTCGCCTTGCTCCCAGTAGATGCGCCCGAAGTTGCCCAGCGCCTGGCTGACTTGCTCCTGGTCGCCGATCTCGGTGGCGACCGCCAGTTGCTGCTCGGCGCAAGCCAGGGCGTCGGCATAATTGCCCTGCCGCCAGTAGATGTGGCCGATGCCGCCGATGGCCCGCGCCACGCCCTGGCGGTCGTCGATCTCGCCGCAGGTCTTGCGGGCGCGCTGGAGCCAGAGCAGCGCCTCGCCGTAGGAGCCTTTCAGGCCCAGGAGATCGCCCAGGGCCTGCTGCAAACGGGCGCGAGTATACGGGTCGCGGGCGGTCTCAAACTTTTGCAGGGCGCGCCGGTAGAGTTCCTCGGCTTCGCTCCACTGGCCGATGAGTTGCAGGATGCCGCCGATCTTGAGCCGCACTGCGGTCTGCTCGGCGCGGGGTAGCAGCGGCACTAGACGGCGGTAGTATTCGATGGCCGCGTCGTTGGCGTAGGCGGCCTGGGCGGCTTCGGCGGCGCGCAGGAAGTACTCGCGCTGCTTGGCGACATCGCCGCTGAGGCTGTAGTGGTGGGCCAGCAGCGTGATCCAGCGCTGGATGTCGTCGCCGTAGGTCTGTTCGAGGAAGGCGCCGATCTGGCCGTGCAGCTTGGCGCGCGTGGCCCCGGCCAGACTCTGGTAGGCTACCTCCTGGGTGACGATATGCTTGAACAGGTAGATCAATTCCGGCTCAGGCTGGTCGATGTGGGTCAGATCCATCTGGCTGAGCGTGCTCAGGTAGCGCAGCACCTGCTCGTGCGGCCCCAGTTGCGGGTAACAGCCCCAGATCCAGGCGGCGGGGAACACCCGCCCGATCACGCTGGCGACTTTGAGCGTGGTCTTCTCGCCCTCCGGTAGCTGGTCGATGCGGCTGATGATCAGGCTGCGCAGGCTGGCGGGCAGATCGAGGTGCTGCAACGCCTCCAGGTCGGTCGGGTCGATGCCCTGATCGTGGATCAGGTTGATCATCTCGTCAATGTAGAAAGGGTTGCCCTGGGCGCGCTCGGTAATGCGGCGGATGAGGGCCAGGGGCACGTCGTCTTCGGTGCCGAACAGGCGGGCCACCTTCATGCGGATCAGCCGCTCGGCCTCGGCGCGGGTGAACTCGGCCAGACGCAATTCGGTGAAATAGGGCAGGGCGGTGAGCCGTTCGCCTTCGGTAGCTGGTTGCGGCAGTGTGCGATAGACCAGTACCACAAGCACGGGCACATCGCCGATGTTGCGGGCCACGGCCTCGAGCAGGTCGAGCGACAGCGGGTCGATCCACTGGCAATCTTCGAGCACCAGCAGCAGGGGGCGATCCTGGGCGCGGGCGCGGATGGCGTGGATCAGCATGGCTTCGAGCGCGGCCTTACGCAGCTTCGCGTCGGGCGAGCGGGTGATCTCGGTCTCCGCAATCGGCATGTTAAGCGCCACGCCGAGCAAGGGCAGGCGCGGGACGGCGGCGGGATCGATCTGCTCCACGGCGGCGGTCAAGGTGCGGATTTGCGCATCGTCGCTCGCCGTGGGATCCACGCCGAAGAAGCCGCGCAGCAGGTTCTGCCAGACCAGGTAGGGCACGTTGGTGCCGTAGGATTGGCATTCGCCCGCGTAACATTGCAAGCCGTCTTGGCCGGCCAGCCGCCAGATCTCGCTGTTCAGCCGTGACTTGCCCATGCCCGCCTCGGCGGT
The DNA here is from genome assembly GCA_025927935.1 of Chloroflexia bacterium. Next base: position 4,430 of record JAICKM010000341.1, read on the forward strand.
GATGCCGATGATCTGCCCCGCGCCGTCCAGCACTTCGCTCAGCTTGGCGGCCACCAGCGCCTTCTCGACCTCGCGCCCGACCATGGGCAGGGTGTAGGTCTGGCCCTGCAAGCGCAGCGGGGCGCGCCCGTCCAGCCCGATCAGCGCGCTGATCGGCACCGGCTCGGCCAGACCCTTGACCCCGATGGGCGGTAGTTCCTCGCATTGGATGGAGTCGGGCACCAACCGGCGGGTGAAATCGGTCAGCAAGATCTGGCCGCTGCCGGCCACCTGCATGAGCCGGGTGGCGAGGTTGACCGCGCCGCCGATGACGGTGTACTCCTGGCGCGCGGCGGCGCCCACGTTGCCGCAATAGACGAGGCCGGTGTTGAGGCCCATATGGGTCGGCACGCCAGGCAGGGCCTGTAGCTCCGCCGCGCAGCGCAGGGCGCGCTCCGGGTCGTTCTCATGGGCCAGCGGCGCGCCAAACAGCACCAGGTAGGTGCTACCCTTGTCGCCGATGTCGATTTTGTTCAGATAGCCGTCATAGCGGGCGACGATGCGCGTGACGGCGGTGAAATAGTTCTGCAACTTCGCCACGACGGCGGGATCGTGGTCGTAGTCGAAGCCACTGAACCCGGCGAAGAGCATAGTGACGGCGCGGTACTCGTTGATGAAGCCGGTCTGCCCGTGGCGCAGCCGGGCGGCAATGGCGGGGTGCAGGTAGGCTTGCAGCGTGGGCTGGATGGCGGGCGACGGCACCGCGGGCGGTGGCATGGCGATGCGCGGCAGAGCCGGGCGCTCCAACCGGGTGACGACGGTGAACTCGTCGCGGGCGGCGCCGGTGGCGACGGCCCCGGCGTAGGGCAGCAGCGCGTTATGGACCACGACCTCGCCACGCCCGGCGTAGCGCTCGGCTTCGGCGCAGCGGTCCACGGCGGACCCGGCGATCACCGGCATGAGGCGTAGCGCGGGGTCACCGACGGTTGTGCAGAGGACTTCGCCCATCGCCAGCCCGGCCTGCATGCCCATACCGAAAACGCCCGCGCGGGTGCGGATGGCGGCATAGTGCGGCATGGCGGCCTGCATGTCGAGCGCACACTGGATGGCCCGGCGGACCACGGCCTGGCGGTTGCGTGGCGTGTAGGGGAAGAGTACGGTCATGCCGTCGCCGCCGAACCCGCCGATGACGCCCGAATAGCTGTGGATGAGGGCGATCATCGGGCCGAAGTAATTGTTGACGATGCTGGTCAGTTCTTCGGTGCCGCTACTGCCAGTCTGGCCGAGCGCCTCGCTCAGCGCGGTGAAGCCGGAGATGTCGGCGAAGAGGGCCACGGCGGGGAAACGCAGTTCGCGCCCCACCGGGCTGCGTTCCGGGTGGGCGACAATATCGGCGGCGATGGGGCCGGGGATGTAGGGCTGCCAGTACGGGTTCACGGATGAGTCCTCGCGAGCGCGCCTCGGTCGCTCCTGTGCTTTTAAGCCCCCGCCAAGTGGGCTATTGCGTGTATTATACTATAATTGGTGCAGATCAGCGTGTGCTATATGTTTACATTATCGTGCGAAGCGGCGCTCCGTTACGGGATCGGTCTATCCTAGCCACGAGGAAAGACGCATGGATCGTGTAGAATGTGAATTTCGCGAATTGCAGGGTGCCGGGCGTGATTCATTGCGCCGCTGTAAGATCAGAACTTGGGCGCCGGGCGCGATCAATCGCGCCGCTACACGATTATAACTGTGTAGCGGCGCTATGGTTGCATCCGGGGGTTGGCCGGGCGGGGCGGCTACTCGGCGGCAGTGCTCGCCGGCGTAGCGGTGGCGGCGGGGCCGATCCAGACGGTCTGGATGTTGACGAACTCGCGGATGCCGAAGGCGGAGAGTTCGCGGCCATAGCCGCTGCGCTTGACGCCGCCGAAGGGCAGGCGCGGGTCGGAGGCGACCATACCGTTGATGAAGACGCCGCCCGCCTCGATGCGCCGGGCCAGGGTGCGCGCCCGCTCGATGTCGGCGGTCCAGAGATTGGAGCCGAGGCCGTAGACGGTATCGTTGCCCAGGGCGATAGCTTCGTCTTCGTCGCGGGCGCGGATGACGGCGGCGACCGGGCCGAAGGTTTCCTCACGGAAGACGGGCATCTCGGTCGTGACCCCGGTGAGCACGGTGGGCGGGTAGTAGTAGCCCTTGCCCTCGCGCGGGGCGCCGCCGGTCAGCACCCTGGCGCCCATCGCCGCCGACCGCTCGACCTGGTCGTGCAGGGCCGCGCGCAGGTCACCGCGGGCCATGGGGCCGATCTGGGTGGCCGGGTCGAGCGGGTCGCCGATCTTGAGCGCTTCCACGGCGGCCTTGAAGCGGGCCTCGAAGGCATCGGCCACGTCCTCGACGACGATGAACCGCTTGGCGGCGATGCAACTCTGGCCCGTGTTGAGGTTGCGGGCGCGGGCGGCGGTGGTCGCCGCGGCGTCTAAATCCGCATCGGCCAGGACGATGAAGGGATCGGAGCCGCCCAGTTCCAGCACCAGCTTCTTCAGGGCATGTCCCGCTGCCGCCGCCACTCGCGCTCCGGCGATGTCGCTGCCGGTGAGCGTGACGGCGCGCACGCGCGGGTCGGCGATCATCTGCTCGGCGGTGGCGCCGGGGACCAGCACCGTGCGCAGGATGCCGTCCGGAAAGCCGCCGCCGCGGAACAGGTCTTCGATGGCAAGTGCGCAGCCGGGCACGTTGGATGCGTGCTTGAGCACGGCGGCGTTGCCCGCCATCATGGCTGGGGCGGCGAAGCGGAGCACCTGCCAGAAGGGAAAGTTCCAGGGCATGATCGCCAGCACCACGCCCAGCGGCGTGAATTCGACGTAGCTCTCGCGGGCGTTGGTGGCGATGACCTCGTTGGCTAGAAACTGCTCGCCGTTGTCGGCGTAATATTCGCAGTTCCAGGCGCACTTCTCGATTTCGGCCTCGGCCTCCGTGATCGGCTTGCCCATCTCGGTCGTGATCAAGCGG
>JAICKM010000101.1 GCA_025927935.1 Chloroflexia bacterium
ATCAACAGATCCCGCTCCTTGAAGGTAGGGAACAGGGACTGGCCCAGGAAGGGCACAACCAGCAGCCCGAGCACGATCAGCAGCGCCGCCGTGGCAAGTGCCACCCGCGGCATGCCAAGCAGCCGTTTGAGCATCCGCTCGTAGCCCCGCTGCAGTCCGCGCGCCAGCGGCGACTCCCGCCGCTCCAGCGGGGCCGCGCTCAGCAGCAGCACGCACAGCGCCGGTGTGACCAGCAGCGCCACCACCAGCGAGGCCAGCACCGCCAGCGCATACGAGGTCGCCAGCGCCTGGAAGAAGGGGCCGGCCAGCCCGCCGATGAAGAAAATCGGCACCAACGCGAGCAGGAGGATCAGTGTCGCGACGACGCTGGCGTTGCGGACCTCCAGCGAGGCTTCCAGGATGATGCTCGCCGTCGATTTGTCGCTCCCATCGCGCCGGGCCGCCCGCAGCCGCCGCATGATGTTCTCCACGTCGATGATCGCGTCGTCGACCACCACGCCCACAGCAAGCACGGACCCGGCCAGCACCATGGTGTTGAGGGTCGCGCCGCGCAGGTAGAGCACCACCCCGCCCGCCATGAGCGACAGCGGGATGGCGATCAGGCTGATCAGCGCCGTCCGCCACTCGAACAGAAACGCGCCCAGGGCCAGCACCAGGAGCACCCCGGCGCTGATCAGCAACAGGGTGACGTTGCTCAGCGCAGTCTCGATGAAGCCGGCGGGCCGGTAGATCGTGGAGTCGACCTGGATACCGGGCAGACCTGGCTCTAGGGCTGTGAGCGCCTCTTCGACTCCCCGCGTCACGTCCAGCGTGTTTGCGCCGGGGAACTTTTCGACGACCAGCAGCAGGCCGATCCCATTGTTGGTGACCGCGTCGCCGATGAGCGGCTGGTGGTCTTCCACCACGTTCGCCACGTCGCCAAGGTGCAGGGATGTGGCGCCTTCGACGGGCACCTGGGCCAGGCCTTCGGGCGAGGAGATGGGGAAGATGTGGCGGATGCCGAGCCGTTGGTTGGAGGTATCGATGAACCCCCCGGTGCCGGGCGTCGACGCCTCTACAAAGCTCAGAGACGACACCCACATGGCGTTGCCGGTGGTTTCGAGGATTTGCAGCAGCGAAACGCCTTTATCGTGCAGCCGTTTCGGATCGACCAGCACTTGCAACTCCCGATCCCGCTGGCCCCAGGTGGAGACGTTGGCCACACCCGGCACGCCCATCAAGCGGGGTGAGATCGTCCAGCGTGCGAGCACCGACATGTCGATCAGCGACACCGTCTTCGAGGACAGCGCGATCATCATGACCCGGCTGGTCGACGACAAGGGCTGGAGCATGGTCGGCGGCTTTGACACATGGGGCAACCCGACCGCGGCCTGGGTCAGGCGCTCGGCCACCATCTGGCGAGCCCGGATAATGTCCGTGCCGGGTTCGAAGGTGAGGACGATCGAGGACAGGCCCGGCACCGAATCCGACTGAATATCGGCCAGCCAGGCCACCCCGTTGAGCAAGTCCTGCTCCATCGGCACGGTGATGAACTGTTCCACTTCGTCGGCGGACAGGCCGAGAGCTTCAGTCCGCACCTCCACCGTCGGCGGCGCGAACTCGGGTAAGACATCCACCGGCATATTGGGTAGTTGCGTGATGCCGAAAACCACCATCGCCAGGGCGGCGGCAACCACTAAGAGCCGAAACTGCATGCTCGATCCAACAATCCAACGTATCATAGCTGGAGACCTCCCTGCACAGTCATGGTCCAACTTCCAACGGGATGCCAAAGAACCGCCAACATGACCCGGAGATGCCGTATTGCCTGCGCGCCAGGTGCTGAACCCAGGAGATGGAAAAGTTTGTTGTCCTAACCGATCACGGAGGCGTGCCGGCGGAAGCCCGGCAGATCTGCGGATGAATATGCGCTCGTCGCACTCGCCACAACGCTACTGAGCGGCCTCAGTTGGTCCTTGAGCACCGGCGATGGACTGCACGCTATTCGATACCAACATGGTACGCTACCCCTGCCCGCGACGCTATCAGGGAAAACCCTGATATCTATGACAGGAAATACCTGAAAAGAATGGGGAAAATACCTGAATCGTGCAACTGCATTCTGGCGCACGCCGGAACTGGTAATCACCAGAAAAGCAGGCCGAGCACCGCGATTCCCGTTACGAGGCGCTACAGAAACCGATCGCGAGGAGCCACCGAACCGGAGCTGTACAAAGGATTTCAGTTTACCAAAGATTACTATTCTGTCAACAATTATTGACGGATTTTTAAACTCTTGCTATAATTAACCCATAGATCGTCCTTAAAGATCATTTCTGCCCCTCGAAGTTGTATGTCACCAATGCTCTCGCTATTGGAGTGAGCCTACTACAGCTCAGCGTAAGCTACCACCGCACCATTGATCGAATCGCACCCGCCACATATGTCACTGCAGAACTAACACCGCCGGGACTCTAAAGACGCGGTCGTTTGCGTCGAATGTTCCATACCTGGTGCTGGAGGACGCCGTGGACACTCAGCTGGCCCTTGAACAGCATGCCGCACAACCAAGCCCAACCGTTAGACCCTCTTCCGTTTTCCTTGAGACGATCAAGGAAGGGGTCGTTATGCTCACTGCCCAGAATACCATCGCGTATTGCAATCATTCCCTCGCCAAGATGTTGAAAGGTAGTCCTGCCACCATTGTCGGTTCCTCGATTTTCCACTTCGTCGCCCCAGCAAGCCGATCCGCGCTGCACGCGCTGCTGGCAACCTCCATGCAAGAAGCAACGATTACCCTGCTGGCAACGGATGGCACAGCCGTACCTGTCGCGCTTGCCGGTGACCAAATGTGTCAGGCGGACGATGCGCGGTACTGCTTGATAATACAGGACTTAACCAGGCAAGTACCGGATGAACTCTACCGGCTCATTAATGCGGCCGGGCGCGATTTAATCTTGTTGCTCGACCCCGCCGGGCACGTTCTTTATGCCGGATCTTCCCTGCGGCAGATACTCGGCTACAACCCACTCGATGTGATTGGATCCAGCCTGTTCGATGGATTCCAGCCCGAAGATCGGCCTGCCGTACAGCAACAATGGGCGCACCTGAGCACGATTGGCGTGACGAGAATTACCGGGCGTTACCGGCATGCGGACGGCTCCTGGCGCGCGATCGAAATCTCCGCAACGTCCGTGCTACAGTCCGGCTTGCCATACGTGTTCGCGCTGGGCCAGGATGTAACTGAACACAGGCGTATTGAGGAAGTCCTGCGCTCCAGCCTGGAGGTGCAGGAAAATGAGCGGCGCCATCTGGCACGGGAACTTCATGATGAGATCGGGCAGGTGCTTACCGCCGTGAAAATCCGGTTACAGGCCATTCAGCAGACCCCCCGCCGCGCCACACGGGCGGCCCTCTTAGCCGAAGGCCAGGACATTGTGAATCAGGCCCTCCAGCAGGTACGTGACCTTTCGTTGGGCTTGCGACCTTCCCTGCTCGACGATTTCGGCCTGGTCGCGGCCATGCAGTGGTACGTGAACCGGGTGGCCGAACATACGGGCCTCACCGTGGATTTCGTGGCCGATCCCGTAGAGCCGCGCCTGCCTCCGGTACTGGAAACCACCTGCTTTCGGGTCACCCAGGAAGCCGTGACCAACGTTGTCCGGCATGCGGCGGCCCAGCAGGTCCAGGTGGAGTTGCGGCGACAAGGCGACACGCTGCGGCTGACAATTCGAGACGATGGAGTCGGGTTTGATGTGCGAAGTGCCGGGGAACAAGCACTACATGGGACCAGCCTAGGTTTGCGAGGCATGCAGGAGCGAGTTCTACTAGCCGGAGGCCGGATCAACATCCAGTCGGCGCCGGCTCAGGGGACTCAGATCATCGCCTGCTTCCCGTTGTAATCGCCTCAGGCGGCGGCCGCCGCAAGTAGAGGTGCGTGAGAGGAGTGATCTCCGGTGAGTTCCATCCGTGTATTAGTGGTCGAAGACCACGCCTTAGTGCGGGCCGGGATTCATGCGCTCCTCCGCAACATGCCCGGAGTGGAGGTTGTGGCGGAAGCCGGTGACGGCAACACCGCTTTGCGCTTCATAGAGCAACATCGCCCGGATGTGGTACTGATGGATATTGCGCTGCCCGGATTGAACGGTCTCGATACCCTGGTGGCGGCCAAACCATATCCCGGCACACATATCATTATGCTGTCAATGCATGCCAACGACGAATATGTCCGCCGGGCGTTACAGGGCGGGGCAATCGGGTATTTGCTCAAAGGCTCGGAACCCGCTGAACTTGAACTCGCTATTCGCGCCGCCGCTCGCGGCGACTTCTATCTCAGCCCAGCGGTATCGAAGCAGATCGTAGTCAGTTATGTTCGGCACGTCGACGAGGAGCGCAACTCGGTCGAACAGTTGACCCCGCGCCAGCGCCAGATCTTGCAACTGGTTGCCGAAGGCCGCACCACCCAGGAAATCGCCACGACTTTGACGATTGGCGTCAAGACAGTCGAAACCCACCGCGCGCACCTGATGGAGCGTTTAAACATTCACGATGTCGCGGGTCTCGTGCGCTATGCGATCCAGATGGGCGTCATTGTGACCGGCATGAGCCTGCCGGGCGAGTAGCGACGGCAGGCGGCCAGAGGTTACGACCCGTCCAATCCATCGCTCCTTTCAACAAGCCGGTCCAGCGCGGGTGCCCCGGCATGTGCCGCCCCTGAGTCAAGAGGGGCATTGCCGCGCATGGCACGTCATTTGCAGCGACCAGGGGAACGGCCTCGTATGGTATCCATGGTCGCCGCTTTACTGCGGCTGGAGGAGGTATTCCATGACCACGCAAACGGAGAAGCGGGCCGGCCCCGGCCCGCAAACTGAGAACTGGCACGCGCTGGCCCAACAACTGCGCGTGGACAGCATCCGCTCCAGCACCGCCGCCGGGTCGGGCCACCCCACGTCGTCGATGTCGGCTGCCGACCTGATGGCGGTGCTCATGAGCAAGTATTTGCGCTATGATTTCCAGGACCCGCAAAACTCGGCCAACGACCACCTGATTTTCTCCAAGGGCCACGCTTCGCCCCTGCTCTACGCCATGTACCGGGCGGCGGGCGCGGTGAGCCTGGACGAGATGCTCACCTTCCGCAAGTTCGGCAGCCGCCTGCAAGGCCACCCCACGCCGCTCATCCCCTGGGTCGATGTGGCGACCGGCTCGCTCGGCCAGGGCTTGCCCATCGGCGTCGGCGTGGCGCTGGCGGGCAAGCAACTCGATAAACTGCCCTACCACGTCTGGGTGCTGCTGGGCGACAGCGAGATGGCCGAAGGCTCGATCTGGGAGGCGTTCGACCATGCCGGGCACAGCGGACTCAACAACTTGATCGGCATTCTCGACATGAACCGCCTGGGCCAGCGCGGCGAGACGGAGCTTGGTTGGAACAGCGGCGCCTATGCCGCGCGGGCGCGCGCCTTCGGTTGGCACGCCATCGAGATCGACGGTCATGACCTGGCCGCCATCGACGCCGCCTACGCCGAAGCCGAGCAGCAACAGAACCAGCCAACGCTCATCGTGGCGAAGACCATGAAAGGGCGCGGCGTTTCCTTCCTCGAAAACAAAGAAGGCTGGCACGGCAAGGCCCTGGACGCCGACCAGGCCAAACAGGCTATTCAGGAACTGGGCGGCGAGACCAGCATCCAGGTCCAGGTGCAGAAGCCGGACAGCCAGAGCGCCCCGCCGCCCAAGGGCGACAACGCCAAGGTCCAACTGCCAACGTACAAAGTGGGCGATAAAGTTGCCACGCGCAAGGCTTACGGCGACGCGCTGGCCGCGCTGGCCGCCCGGCCCGATGTCGTCGCGCTAGATGCCGAGGTCAGCAACTCCACCCATGCCGAGGAATTCAAGAAGGTCGCGCCGGAGCGCTTCTTTGAAATGTATATCGCTGAGCAGCAGATGGTCGCTGCGGCGGTGGGCATGAGCGTGCGCCACCGGGTGGCCTTTGCTTCGACCTTCGCCGCCTTCCTAAGCCGCGCCTACGACTTCATCCGCATGGCGGCGGTGTCCCGCGCCAACCTGCGCCTGTGCGGCTCCCATGCCGGGGTATCAATTGGTGAAGACGGGCCGTCACAGATGGCGCTCGAAGACCTGGCGATGATGCGCGCCGTCCACGGCAGCACCGTCCTCTATCCCAGCGATCCTAACCAGACGGCGCAACTGGTGGGCGCCATGGCCGACCGCCCCGGCATCACCTTCCTGCGCAGCACACGCGAAAAGACCGCCGTACTTTATCCGCCCGACGAGCAATTCACCATCGGCGGCAGTAAGGTGGTGCGCCAGTCCGACAAGGACCAGGTCACGGTGGTGGCCGCCGGTATCACCCTGCACGAGGCGCTGAAAGCCTGCGACACGCTGCAACAGGAGGGCATCGCCGTCCGGCTGATCGACGCCTATTCGGTGAAGCCCATCGACGGCCAAACCCTGCACGCGGCAGCCCAGGCGACAGGCGGGCGCCTGGTAGTGGTCGAAGACCACTGGCCCGAAGGCGGACTGGGCGCGGCGGTGCTCGAAGCGTTTACTGACAGCCCGACCACCCACGGCGCGCCGATGAATCTGCAAATGCGCCACCTGGCGGTGAAAGACATGCCCGGCTCCGGCACACCGCAAGAGCTAATGGATGCCGCGGGCATCAGCGCAAGCCATATCGCGGACGCTGTGCGCGCCTTGCTCAAGTAAGCGCGCCGTCCGAACCTATGACAAGAGCCGAGCCTGGCATAACGCCGGTGCTCGGCTCTCTGTATGTCCTTTAAGGCCGGCATACACGCAAGCGACGCGCAAAGCGCGAAGGCCCCGCAGGCGGGCCGCTGGGCACTGTCGTTCGGGATAGAGTGGAGGAGAATAATAGGGAATCCGGCTGTATAGTCATGCCGCGATCCATACAGCCGGATTCTATAGTATTGAGTATAGACCAGACAGCCCCCGCAAGTCTATGTAAGAATGACAAGCATAGTCAATTCTTAATATCTATTAATTAGTCAATTGCACAGCGACCAACAGTATTGAGCCGGTGCCTGATTCGCCTTGTATCCTAAATGTACCGGTTTTTGCGTCATCCTGCGCAGAGGCGTGGGCCGGCGATCTCAGCAATGGCGTTAACGGCGCGGGGGAGCGGGCATGTCGCGCCCGTCTGCTATGTACGGCACGCCCACTACGTTGCAACCGGCGATCACGCCCCGCGTTGATCAAGATGAGAGCACGCAGGACAACATGGCCGGGCCTTTCCACAGCCCAATGGAGGATGGGGTGAAGGTAATGCAGAAGTTGAGATCAAGGGCATTAATGATCGTAACCGTAGGAATGCTCCTCCTGGCGGTCGCCGCCTTTGCGATGGATCGCGTGGCGGCGCAAAACGACAGCCGCTTTTTCCCGCCGACGGGGCACACCGTCAGCGGGCGCTTTCTCACCTATTGGGACCAGAACGGCGGCCTGGCCCAGCAGGGCTACCCGCTGAGTGAGCCTATACAGGAAGTCTCGGACACCAACGGGCAGAGCTATATGGTGCAGTATTTCGAGCGCGCCGTTTTTGAGATGCATCCCGAAAACGCGGGGCCTTATGATGTGCTGCTCAGCCTGCTGGGTGTGTACGAGTACCAAAAGCGCTACGGCACGACCGGGGCGCCCAACCAGCACGCCAGCACGGACAATGCGCGGTTTTTCCCGGAGACAAACCATTATGTGGGCGGTAAATTCCGCGCCTACTGGGAAAGCCATGGCGGGCTGGCCCAGCAGGGCTACCCGATCAGCGATGAGTTCAGCGAGCGCAGCCCGCTCGACGGCAAAGTCTACACGGTACAGTATTTCCAGCGCGCCGTGTTCGAGTTGCATCCGGAGAACGCCGGCACGCCCTATGAGGTTTTGCTGAGCCAGTTGGGCACGTTCCGCTACCACGCACGCTACAATCCACCGGCCATTCCCCCGCCCGCGGCAGGGCACTACCAGTCCCGCCCGCAGGGCACCGGCGGCTACCTAGTGTGGACCGATCGCCTCGCTACCCCCGACAACTCCGGCACGGCGAACATCATGGCCCTGGACCTGGAAATGGGTAAACTCATCACCGTCACCGACGCGCCCGGAGACCAGATCAATGCAGCGGTGTCCGGACCGAACGTCGTCTGGGAGGAGCACGCCCAGAGTTGCGCCACCTGCCCGGTGGCGGTCGCGGGGAAAAACTTGCTCAGCGGCGGGGTCTTCACCGTGGCCGCCGCCACCGGGCCACTCCAGCAAACCCAGCCCGCGATTAACGGGCAGACGGTCGCCTGGATCGAGCGCGACACCGGCACCGGGAACAGCCGCCTGCTGATGCGCGACATCAACAGCCCCAACATCACCGTGCTGGCAACGCTCGCCAGTCCGCTGGCCTTTGGCCCGCCCGCGCTCAGCGACGACTACGTGATCTGGAGCGAATACAGCGAAGGCGTGCCCGGCACCGGCCCGCAAGACACTCTGCGCGCCTACAACCGCCACACGGGTATGACCCAGACCATCACCCAGCTCTCGGATGGGCAGGGCGCCAGCTATGTCATCGCCGATCATCGCGTCTTCTGGGCGGATTTTGAGCTGCAATACCGCAACCTGGAGACGGGCGACCAGGCCACCATTACCTATTTCGCCACGAACCTGGTGCTGGCCGGCGATACGCTGGTCTGGAACCAGGCCAGCGGGCTGGGCAATGGCCTCGATATCTGGGGCATGAAGCTGGGCGACCGCCAGATCGCCGCCCTGAAAATCTTGCCTGGCGACCAGGAATTCCCGACGATTGCCGGCGACTGGCTGGTTTGGGAAGTGCCCGACGGCGTGGGGGGCGCGACGTTAGCCGCCGATCTGCTGGCCCACGCTTTCGCAACCGCCGTGCCGCCCAACCAACTGACGCCCTCCCCGGCGGTGCCTTCGGCTACGGCGATCTATCCACCACCACCGGTGCCGACCAGCCCCGGCATCTCGCCTACGCCGGGACCGGATATCCGCCTGGCCGCCAGCCGCGTGATCGGCGAGCCGGTGGCGGGCAGCCAATACGTGTTCTATCTCAGCGACGAGGGCAACCCCCTGAACACCGCGACCCCACAGCCGCCCGGCCCGCCGCACCTGGCTCTGTACGGAGGCAACGTGGAGCAGCGCGACACCTTCCTGATCAAGAACATCGCCGCCGACGTGCCTATGCTCGCCACCGATGGGTTGACGCTAGTCTGGGTGGAAGGCACAGGGGGGGGCCATCAGTCGATCCATAGCTATTACCTGCCCACCCACCAGGAGACGACCGTCATCTCAGATGCCGGCCCGCACACGTTCGCCGCTCTGGCGGTCGACAGCGATGTGCTGTACTACCAGGATGCGACGCCCGGCCATACCGGCCTCTACTCGCGCTCGCTGCACACCGGCGCCGAGGTGCTGATCAGTTCCGTGGGCCGGCAGCCGGTCGCGGCGGATGGCATCCTGCTCTGGAGCGAGGAGCAAAACAGCGGACGGGTCACGCCGCCGACATCTACGCTCCACTTGCTGAAACGTGACGGCAGCCAGGCCAACACCGTGCTTGCCGGCGGCGAAGGCAGCTTTAGCGGCTACTCCGTCTCGGGCGACACTGTCACCTGGGGTTTCATGCCGCCCAACCCTGATCTTCGCGTGTATATCTACAGCGTCCGCAGCCGCACCAGCCGCCCACTGACCGCCGGCCCGGCGATCCATCCGCTGGTCAAGGGCCGCACCGTGGTCTGGACCGAAGGCCCCATCGGCGCGCCGGGATCGCCGTCCGGCTGGTCGATCAAAGCCTACAACATGGATACCGGCCTGATCACCACCCCGGTGCGCGATGTTTTCCAGATGACGCAAGCCTGGGCGCTGACGCAGGGCAACGTGGTTGTCTTCACCATCGACAGCGGTCCCAACCACCGCGGGCGCGACCTCTACGCGCTAGGCTTCGATTCCGCCGCGCCCTGACCGCGCGTCCTAATATCTGTATAATGGCCGCGGGCACTCCGGGTTGCCGGGGCGCCCGCGGCTAGGTTACGGAGGAAAGGTAAAAGATGCGCGCCAGCTTGCTCGTCGCCATCCTGGGTGGCGTTATCGGGGTCTCGTCGGCAATTCAGGCGCTGCTGTGGGTCGGCAACCAGCCGGTGTACCAGGAGCGTGTCGCGTTTGGCTGGGCGGCGCTGGTCCTGGCGCTGCTTGCCACAGGTGCGGTGGGCCTTGCGCGCAACCGGCCTGGCGTGGCCGGCGGGATCATGGTGGTCGATGGCCTGCTGGGCCTGGGCGCGATGCTGCTGTTCTACATCAACACCTGGTACGCGGTCGCGGTCCCTTGCTGGATTCTCGCCGCCGCGCTGATGGTCACCGAGCGCCACCGCGAAGCCCAACCCTGAGCGGTGTGCGCTGTCGCCCAGCTAATAAAAGAGCAGCGGCAGGGCGCGCACGGCGATGTTGTCGATGATAAGCGTGTCGCCGGGGCCGGTCCGCGCCGCGAAGGTGTAGATGTCGGTCACGGTATCGAGCACGGTCGTGCCGTGGCAAAATGTAAGCGAGGCCGCGAACCGGCCTTGCTGAGCCGGGCCACGGCGGCTGGCATCGGGCAAGAGCTGCGCGCCCGGCCCGGCTTGCGGCGCCCCGCCAGGCAGCGGCACGCGAAACGTCGCCGTGTCGCCGGTCAGAGCGAAGGACCAGTAGCCAAAATGGTCGGCCTCGCCGCCCGCGCCCCCACTGCGGTAAATGTCGAGCACCACCCGGTCGGCTTGCCTGTCGGGCGCATGGGTATCGACGCGCCCGATGGTCGTCTCTACCGTGCCGCCCTGGGCCTGCCCGGTGATACGTAACATCAGCACGTCGGTGATAGGTGGGGCGGCGCGCGGCGGCTGGGGCGCGCTACCGGGCAGTGACTCGTGTAGCGTCGTCCAGCGCACCGCCAGCAGCCCGGCATCCGGCGCTGGGTGCAGGATGAGCGTCGCAGGCGCGGGCAGATCGAACGCCAGATCTTGCAACCCCGGCGCGAGTTGCACAGTATACGAGAGCGGCGCCCCCGCCGCCGGTTGCACCGTCAGGCCCAGGGTTTGCGGGGCGAACACCGCAAGGCCCAGGCCGATATTGCGCGATTGCCCGCCTGCTCGGGCGGGCAGCGCCGCCGCGCCGGGCTGCAACGCACGCAGGTCCACCTGCCAGGAGAGTGGTGCGCCGCCGGTGCTGCGGGGATAATCGCCTTTCTGTTCCCAGGCTTGCGTATAGAGCAGGTCGCGTGGCGCCTGGTACAGGCTCAGCAACGGATTGCCCCACACGCGGTTGGCCGGGCGATAGCCGTAAAGTTGCGGCGGCTCGTGCGTGGGCAGCACCGCCCAGGTATAGACACCCGTGGGCTGCACCTCGTCCCAGGCGCTGTTCGCCGTGTGGAACGTGCCGTAGATCCGGCTGTCGCGCAGAAAGTACGCCAGCACGCCGTTGAATAGCCGCCCCGGCATGAGGCGGCTGTTGCTGACCAGAGCCGTATCGCCGGGCCGTACATAGTTCTGCACCTGCGCCGCCGCCATCATCTCCGCGCTGTAACGCAACGGCCAGTGGTATTGCCAGAGCAGCAAGCCCAGCGTCGCCAGCAGGGCCAGCGCAGGCAAGGCGGCGGCCAGGGCCATGCCCCGCCATCCTTGCGCCGGGCGCCGCCGGGCGATCACACGGCCCAGGTAGGCCAGCCCGCCCACCACCGCGCCCACCAGCACGAAGGCGACGAACGACTGCGCTTTGAACCAGCCGTAGACATAGTCCAGCGGGCGCAGAAACAGCAACATGTAGACGAGGCCGCCGCCCGCCGTCGCGGCCTGCACCAGCCCGCCGGGCGGCCGTTCGCGCCAGAGGCCCCAGAGCCAGAGCAGCCCCAACGCCACACAGATCAGCCCGGCGACCAGGATGAGCAGGCCGTAGGCTTGCACCGCGCGGGCCAGCAGCGCCTGGCCCGGCCCGGCAGCCAGCAGGCTGCGAAACGACAGTGAGAGGCCCAGGCTATCGGTCGGCGCGGTAAAGGTGGTCAGGCCGAGGCCCGCCGTCTGCTCGGCATACTGTGCCAGGAAGCCGCCCAGGCTCAACCATTGGGCCACGGCGCTAAGCACCACCGTGCCCAGGCCCAGGGCCAGCCCGGCGCCGAGCACCTGGCCCCAACGCCACCCGCTGCCCAATAGCACGGCCAGCCCACCCGCGCCCGCGATGGCGACCCAGGCCGTGAGCGCCGGATGATAGGTCACGGCCAGCGCCGCCGTGACCAGGGCGGCATAGGCCACCAGGCGGCCGGCTTCACCGCGGTCCGCGTGCGCCGCAGCACGTAGCGCCAGCAAAGCCGCGCCCGCACACAGCGGTAGCAGCCCCAGGCTGGGCACCTGCATGCCGAAGGTGTTATAGGTAATCCAGAGCAAGAACGGGTTCAGGCCGAGCGTTGCCGCCGCGGCCAGCGCCGGGCGCGCGGTCCAGCCCCACCCGGCGCGGAAAAAGAAATAGCTGGCCGGGACGGCGAGGGCGCGCAGGAGGGCCAGGACTGGCCCCAGCGTCACCAGGCTGGGCAGCCCGGTCAGGGCGCCAACCGCCGCCTGGAAGTAGCTGAAGCCGTGCGTCCGCCCGCTATAGGGGGGGACCAGCAGGATGTGCAGGAGCGGATTGGGCGGCGCCTGGCCCAGGGCGGGTTGCGCGTAGGTCCGCAGGTACTCGCCCAACGCCAGGTAGATCTCGCCGTCCCAATTCTCGCCGATGATGGTGTGATAGCCATAGAACAGCAGCGGCAGCACACCCAGAAGAAACACCAGCGCGGTCAGCCCGGCGACAACCCAGCCGATACGGCTGCGTCCGGCGGCAACCACGCCCGGCCCGGCGCCGCCCAGCCTGAGATACAGCGCATTGGCCGCCAGCGCCAGGACCAGAGCGAGCAGCGCCGTCTGCGTCATGTTCAGCCCGGCCTGCGTGGCGAACTGCGCGAGCACGACGAACGCCGCGTAGCCCGTCCAGAGCACGGCGGCCCAGCGCAAGCCGCCTGGAGCGCGCGGCAATAACCATCCGGTGAGCGGGTAGCCCAGCAAGCCGAGGAAGACGAGCGCGACGAGGCCCGCCGCGAAGATATCGAACATTGCCAATCCTGTATACGCGTATCGCTTGTCAAGCCGTAAATCGGCCCATTATACCACACGCCAGGGACCAGTCAGCAGGCATCCATGTTATAATGAGGAGCTATGCAGGCCGCAGTGCCGCAGCAGACAACAGAGGCAGATACAGCGCTATCTCATGGCTATCGCCATGCAAAAGGAGATGAGGAAACAATGGAGTTTCAACTCACCGAAGAACAACAGCTAATCCGCGAAACGGCGCGCCAGTTCGCCGACGAGTACCTGGCGCCGCGCGCCGGGCACCACGATCAGACCGCCGAGTTCACCGCCGAACAGG
>JAICKM010000458.1 GCA_025927935.1 Chloroflexia bacterium
CGTGAAGGTGCGCGACGTGATCCTCAAGCTGGAAAAGCCCTACCGCCTCGAAAGCGGGGAACCCAGCTTCGATGTCCCCGCCCACATCAAAGAGGCGATGGTGCGCGCCCTGCGCGATAACCAGACCCACTATGTCGCGTCCGCCGGGATCGCCGAACTGCGCAAGGCCATCCTGACCAAATGCCGCACGACCAATGGCATTCCCATGGAAAGCTCGGCGGAAACCATCGTCACCAACGGTGGGATGCATGCGCTGTACACGCTGTTCCGCGCCTTGCTGGAGCCGGGCGACGAAGTCCTCATCCCCGATCCCACCTGGACCTGCGTGCAGCACCTGATCACACTGTGCGGCGGCGTGGTCAAGCGCGTGCCGCTGCACGAGGAGCGCGGCTGGACGTTCGATCCGGACGAGGTGCGCGCCGCAGTGACGCTGCGCACGCGCGCGTTCATGATCAACTCGCCCCACAACCCCACGGGCGGCGTGCTGGGCCGCGCCGACCTGGAGGCCATCGCGGCGATTGTCGAGGACAACCCGCAACTGACCATCGTCAGCGACGAAGCCTACGAGCATATCCTGTATGACGGCGCGCAGCATATCAGCTTTGCCTCGCTGCCCGGCATGTACGAGCGGACGGCCACCGTGTTCACTTTCAGCAAGTCCTACGCGATGACCGGGCTGCGCCTGGGCTACGTGGTCACGCCCGACCGCACGACCCTCGACCGTATGCAGAAGGTGGTGCTCTACACGGCCAACGGCGTCAACTCGATCACCCAGTGGGGCGGCGTGGCGGCGCTGACCGGGCCACAGGACTGCCTGACCGAGTTCCGTCAGGAGTACCAGGCGCGCCGGGACCTGTTCTATGATGGGTTGCAAGATGTCCCGGTGTTTACCGGAGCGCCGCCCGCGGGGGCTTTCTACGCGTTCCTGCGCATCGCCGACGGCTGGGCCGCGCCCGACGGCCGGCGCGACTCCTGGGCCATGACCGAGTATCTGTTGCAGGCGCGGGTCGGCTCGTCGCCGGGCGTGATCTTTGGCCCGAGCGGCGACAACTACCTGCGATTCAGCACCGCGTGTAAGCGCGAGGATCTGACCGGAGCGCTGGCCGCCATGCGGGCGCTGTTCGCCTAAAGCACAGCGGCGCATGCTATATGCAACATATCAAGTAGCCGGCGATCAGCCCTGACGGTTGGTCCCGGCTACTTGCCGTTTCCAGCGGCGGAGTATCGCTGGATGACCCTTGGCCCGCAAAATGCAGAGGTTTGCAGCGATTGCCGGCGGCGCGGTCACACCGCCACCGGTACGGATTCATCACTCCGGCCTCTGCATGCCGGTACAAGGAGTATGCCCCGTATGGATAACCCGAAGGACGGACAGGAAATTACCCGCGAGCGCCTGGTGGAACTGCTGAACGAAGACCTGGCGCGCGAATACCAGGCCATCATCTCGTATGTCATCTATAGCCAGGTGCTCAAAGGCGCCGAATACATGAGCATCGCCGCCGAGCTGGAGGTACACGCGAGCGAAGAACTCCAGCACGCGCTCACCATCTCCAAGCAGATCGACTATTTCGGCGGCATGCCCACGGCAGTGCCCAAGCCGGTGCGCACCTCCGAGAAGGCCGAGGATATGCTGCGCTTCGATCTGGAGAACGAGAACGAGACGGTGCGCAACTACCGCGAACGCGTGCGCCAGGCCGAGGCGCTCAACGAGTTCGCGCTGGCCGAGGATCTGCGCGAGATCGTCCGCCAGGAGCAGGAGCACCAGATCGACCTGGCGACCGCCCTCGGCATCGACGTGCCCAAGCAGGGCCTGGGCAGCGCAGCCGGCAACGTAGCGGGTGGCAAAGAATCCAAGAGCAAATAACCCGCCCGCGCGGCTTCGCACTTAACTAATGGCCGCTGGTAGTGGCCCGGACTTCCGCTCCGGATCGCTACCGGCGGCTGTTTGCTGCCGCCCGTATGCAGCGCATCACGATGATTCCGGCAATAGGGCGCTCGTTGGACGGCCGGGTACGGTTGGCACGTCGCTTGCTTTCCACGCCGGTAAGGTCTTGCATACAAGTCCGGTGTCATAGGGTGCGTTGCGGCGGGCGTCGGGGGCGTCACGTACCGGAGTAGAGATCGGGTGCCCGCGCGGAGCAACCTGGCCGGGTCCAAGTAAGGAGTAGTACTATGGCGCGTTTTGTTGGGAAAGAGACGGATGTGGGAGCGCAGTTCCTTAGCCGCATCGTCTTGTTTATCCTGTTGCTGGTCGTCCTATTGGTCTTGTTGAAGATGTGGCACCCGGCCTTCGCCTTTGCCATCCTCAACCCGCTGGGGCTGTGGTAAGCCGGTATCGAGAGAGGATGGAGGTACGGTATGGAACGCCGTTGCAGCGAACTGATTGACAAGCCGATTATCACTTACGATACCGGGCGGCGCCTCGCGCATGTCGAGGACCTGCTGATCGACCCGGAGCGCAACCAGGTTCTGGCGTTGCTCATCGACAAGGGCGCGGTGTTCGTCTCGCCGAAGGTCGTGCCTTTCGGCCACATCAAGTCCATCGGCAACAACGCTATCGTGGTGCCCAAACCGGATGTCGTGTACAACGTCTCGCGCATCCCGGAGTTGAAGCGCGTGTTTGACGGGCGCACCATCCGCGGGATGCGCGTCTACGGCGAGAACGGCGACCGCCTGGGCACGGTTGGCGATATGATCATCGACGACCGCACGGGCGAGATTCTCTATTATGAGGTTTCGGGTGGGGCCATCGGCGATGCCATGAAGGGCAAGCGCACCATTGTGCCGAGCGAGGTCCTGAACATGGGTGCCCTGGTGCTCTACGTCTCGGCGGCGACGGCGACGCGCCTGGAGCAGCAGCAAGGCGGCGTGACCGGGGCGTTCGAGCAAGCCCGCCAGCGGGTCAACCAGTTCTCCGACCAGGCCGCCGACGCAACCACGGCACGGGTCTCCAAGTTGGCCGACCAGACCAAGCAGCAGCAGCGCTCGTACATCATTGGGCGCACGGCATTGCGCACCGTGACCGGCCCGGACAACCAGCCCATCGTGCGCGAAGGCGAGATCATTACCGAGGACGTGATGGCTCAAGCCGAGCAGCAGGGGCGCCTGCCCGCGCTGCTGATGGCGGGTGGCATGGGCGAGGCCCAGCAACACCTGGGCAATCTCGGCCAGCAAGCCAACGACAGTTTTGCCCAGATTCGCGAGGAGGCCACCCACCTCTGGAATCAGCTAACCCACCACACGAACCGCATCACCGGCGAGACCGAGAGCAAGATCGAGCAGCAGCGTATTGATCGTGCGCTTGGTCGCCCGGCCTCCCGCGTCATCCTGGACCGGCAGGATAACGTCATCCTGAACACCGGCGATATTATCACCAATGCCGCCGTGGAGCAGGCGCGCGCGGCCGATGTGCTGAACATCTTGCTCGACTCGGTCTATACGCAAGCGCCAAAGCTGAGCCTGGACGACCTGAAAGCTCCCTGGAGCGGGCGGGCCAGCCTGGAAGAGACGCAGAATGAAGCGGGCGACACGGGAGTACCGCCGGTGCCACGGGCGCCCGTCACTCCGGCCTCGCCGCCCCGGCCTGCGGCGCTCAATCCAGCCTCGCAGCCCGTCCAGCCCACGGCGCCCAATCCGGCGTCCGCACCGACCCGCACCCGCTAACACTTGCGCCCCGATGACGCCGGTAAGCCCGGTCCGGTCGCGCCAACAAGGAGTTTGATATATGAACAGTCGTCTGATCGTCGGCATCGTCGCTATTTTGCTCGGCCTGATTGTGCTCATCTGGCCGGCCTTCCTCTCGGTAATCGTCGGCCTGTGCCTGATCGGGTTCGGCCTCTGGTTCACCTTGCAGGGGGCCGGGCAGGGCACCGGCGTCTAGCCGGGATCGCCCGGCAATTCACGGAACGAAGGGGAGGTCGCCCGCGGCGCCTCCCCTTTGCGCGTTGCGAGGGGGTTGCATGATCATTTACGGCAGCCCCCGGCGCGAGATCGCTAGCGCCGCGCTGCTGGCGGAGGTCCGGCGCCTGGCCGCCATGGCCCGCGCCGCGCCCGGCGCGGAGGCCACCCGCACGCTCCTGGTGGCCCTGGGCGAACTGGAACAAGGGGTGCTGGATGCCGCCCCAATCACGCCGGTGGAGCCGGCGGCCCACCGCGAGTTACGGCTGGCCGCGCAGGCCGCTGGATCGGCCCTTTATCTGCAACAGGCGGCGCCTTTCCTGCATATACCGGAGCCGGACGCCCCGGCCCGCACAGCCGCTGCCCTGCGCAAGGTCGTTGCGGGGCTGGCCCGTATCGCGCCGGATGCCCTCCCGGCGAGGCTGACCGTCCACCTCGCCGAAGGCTTCGCCTTCTACAACCTCTATCCCGAACAGTACCTGCTGTCCTTGCGGGAGAGTCCTCTGTGGGAACTAACGTCCGGTATGCCGGTGATCGTGGCGGGCATACGCAGCATCGGCACGGCGCTGGCCGCCGTGGTGACGGGTGCGCTGGCCGCGCGTGGCTGTCGGGTCCAGTCCTTCACCGTGCGGCCCGGCGGCCACCCCTACCAGCGGACCGCGACCCTGGCCCCCTGGCAGCAGGCGATCCTGGCGGCCGCCGGCCCATCGCCCCGGTATCTGGTTGTGGACGAAGGACCGGGCCTGTCCGGCTCCTCGCTGGCCGCCGGGGGCCAGGCTTTCCGGGAGTGCGGCGTCGCGCCGGACCGCATCCACTTCTTCCCGGCGCACAGCGCGGGGCCTGGCAGCCCGGCGAGCGACTCTGTGCTCGCGCTATGGGCACAAGTCCACATCCATACCGCGCCGCCCGGTTCCACGCTGCCCTTCGACCTGCCGGACTGGCCGGTTGCCTGGCGGGGCCGTCCGCGCCATCCCGCGGGGGCCGGGCTGCCGCCGGTGCCTCTGTTTGAGCGGCCCGCCTGGGTGGTGCCCGGTGCCGGCGCGGGATCGAGCACGCTGCTCAGCTTCGCCGGACTCGGTCCGCATGGCGCTACGCTGGCGGCGCGGGTGGGGGCGCTGGCGGATGCCGGGTTCGCTCCCCCGCCCGCAGGCTGGAGCCACGGCTACCTGGCGACGCCTGACCGACCTACCGAGCGCCTGTGCACCGGACCGGTTGATAGCGCTTTGCTGGCGCGCCTCGGCGCTTACCTGGCGCGCGCCGCGCTGGTCTACCATGAGCCGGGCGATCCGGACGCCGCCCTCGACGAACTGCTGGATATGCTCTACTGGAACACCTGGGAAGCCCTCGGCGAACCGGCCGCCGAACAGACTCGCTGCTACAGCACGGCCACCTGGCGCGCGATCCTGACCGCGGCGCCGCTGGTTGCCCCACCTCCCGGCCTGCGCCCCGACGAATGGGGCCACGACGCGCGGGGGGTGCCGGTGCCGGCCCTGCCGCTGGGCCGCCTGCACGGCCATCCCCTGCCCGCCCGCGCCGATTTCGCCTGGAGCCTGGCGGCGCTGAGCCATAACTTCGCCCTCGATCCGCCCGCCGAAGCCGCCCTGCTGGCCGCCTATCGCAACGCAGGCGGCGCGCCGCTCTCCTGCGCCCGGCGGCACTTCTATCGGCTGGCCTACGCCGCTTTCGCCGCCGGCTTCGCCAAGCTGAGCGCGGATGCCGCGCCCGGCGCCGCCCACGGGTGGGCCGGCTACGCCGCCGCTGTGGATCGGTTGCGGGCGGCGCTCGCCCAGCCGATGCCCGGCGGTGATTGACACGAGAATACGGCAGAATTGCCGGGGAGAGTGGCATAGATCCTGTGCTATAATAGGGGAGCGTTGCGTGCCGGCGTATCCGGCAGGCACGGGTATGCAAGTAAGGGAGATCTACGATGGACAAAGCCGTGACCCTGGATGCGGTGTTGGACTTGGTCAAACAACTTTCGCCAATCGATCAGGTGCGCTTA
>JAICKM010000376.1 GCA_025927935.1 Chloroflexia bacterium
CATGGCTACCCGCTCTGCTTCCTCGACAACACCGCCACGGCGCAAAAGCCCGAGCCGGTGCTGGCGGCTATGGACGCCTACTACCGCACCACCAACGCCAACATCCACCGCGGCGTCTACCAGATGAGCGAGCACGCAACGGAGCTTTACGAGGGAGCGCGCGCCCGCATCGCCGCCTTCATCAACGCCCGGTCGAGCCGCGAGATCATCTACACGCGCAACACCACCGAGGCGATCAACCTGGTGGCCGCCACCTGGGGCCGGGCCAACGTCGGGCCGGGCGACGCCATCCTCTACACCGCGATGGAGCACCACAGCAACCTCGTGCCCTGGCAACTACTCGCCGAGGAGCGCGGCGCCACCCTGCGCTATATCCCCATCGACGACGCGGGCCGCCTGGTCCTCGACGATCTGGAGACGCTGCTCGACGGCGTGAAGATCGTCGCCGTGACCTACGCCAGCAACGTCCTGGGCACGATCAACCCGGTGGCCGGGATTATCGAGGCGGCCCACCGGCATGGCGCCGTGGTGCTGATCGACGGCGCCCAGGCCGTGCCCCACATGCCGGTGGATGTGCAGGCGCTGGGCTGCGATTTCCTCGCCTTCTCGTCGCACAAGATGCTCGGCCCGACCGGCATCGGCTGCCTCTACGGGCGGCGCGCGTTACTGGAAGCCATGCCCCCCTACCAGGGCGGCGGCGACATGATCCGCCGGGTCACGCTGGAACGCTCCACCTGGAACGACCTGCCCTGGAAGTTCGAGGCCGGCACGCCCGCCATCGCCGAGGCCATCGGCCTGGGCGCCGCCGTGGACTACCTGAGCGCCCTGGGCATGGACCACGTCCGCGCCCACGAGCAGCAACTGGTCGCCTACGCGCTCGACCGGCTGAACACCGTGCCCGGCCTGCGCATCCTGGGGCCGCCCGCCGCCGAGCGGGGCGGCGTCGCCGCCTTCAGCCTGGGCGAGATCCACCCGCACGACATCGCCAGCCTGCTCGACCAGCGCGGCATCGCCATCCGGGCCGGCCACCACTGCTGCCAGCCGATCATGGACTACTACGACGTGCCCGCCCTGGCCCGCGCCAGCTTCTACATCTACAACACCGAGGCCGACGTAGACCGACTCATCGACGGCCTCCACTTCGTCCGCGAAGTCTTCGGCAGCGAATAGCCGGCCGTCGCAGGGTGCGCGTTGTAGGGGCCGGTTTACGACCAGCCCGTCGCCTAAAATCGGGACTCACGCCCTCCGCGGGGCTCGATTAAAATCGGGACTCCACCCGCCCCACCCGGAGTCCCGATTTTAATCGGGCCGTGGGCCTCCCGTAGCGCGGGATCGGCGCGGCACCCGGCTAGCGCCGCAGCGATCTACCAGCCACATCCCCGCTCTTCTATCCGCCGATCCTTGATTGCAAGGCATCCCGGTACGGCGGCCGGCGCGATTTATCGCGCCGCTACGAATCCCAACGCTTTGTAGGGACCAGGCGGGCCGGGGCTGGCCCGCCGCTCCAGCCTCTTGACAGTGCCCCAAATCGGATCTATAATCGAGTTATAATTAATCAATCGTTCGATTAAGAAGGTGGACAGGAGGTAGGGCCATGCAGACGCAAATGGGGCAGGCGAAGGAAGTGGGCGTGCCTGAGTTGGAAACAATCGACTGCTGTATCGTAGGCGGCGGGCCGGCGGGCGCCGTGCTGGCCCTGCTGCTGGCGCGCCAGGGCGTGCCCGTGCTGCTGCTGGAAGAGCACAAGGACTTCGACCGTGACTTTCGCGGCGATACCATCCACCCCTCGGTGCTGCAAATCATGGAGGAGATCGGGCTGGCCGGGCGCCTGCTGCAACTGCACCATACCGAGATGCATACCATGAGCCTGGAGGCCGGCGGCGGCACGATCACGCCGGTGGACTTCCGGCGGCTGAAAACTCGCTACCCCTACGTCATGATGGTGCCCCAGGTGGAATTCCTCAACTTCATCACAGCGGAGGCGGCGCGCTACCCGCAGTTCCACCTGCGCATGAACGCCCGCGTGGAAGAGTTGATCGAAGAGGACGGCGTGATCCGCGGCGTGCGCTATCGCGGGCCGGATGGCCGGCACGAGGTGCGCGCCCGGCTCACCGTCGGCGCCGACGGTCGCTTCTCGCGGCTGCGCAAGCTGGCCGGGCTGCCGCCGATTGCCAGTTCTCCGCCCATGGACGTGCTCTGGTTCCGCCTGCCCCGCCAGGCGACCGACGCGGAGGAGGCCGGAGTGCGCTTCGGCACCGGGCGTTTGGGCATTCTACTCAACCGGTTCGACTACTGGCAGGTGGGCTACGTTATCGCCAAAGGCACCTATCAGCAGATCCGTGCCGCCGGTATCGACGCGTTCCGCGGGCAGGTCGCCGAGCTATTCCCGGAACTGAGGGATCGGGTGGCCGCGCTCCATGATTGGAAGGGCATTTCCCTGCTCTCCGTCGAGTCGAGCCGCCTGGCGCGCTGGTACCGGCCGGGCCTCCTGCTCATCGGCGACGCGGCACATGTGATGACGCCCATCGGTGGCGTCGGCATCAACTACGCCATTCAAGACGCCGTGGTCGCGGCCAATGTGCTGGGACCGCGCTTCCGCCGGGGCAAGCTGCGGCTGCGCGACCTGGCGGCGATCCAGCAGCAGCGTGAGTGGCCCACGCGGATCATCCAGGCGTTCCAGGCCACCGTCCAGCAGCACCTGCTGGGCGAGGCGCTGCAAAGCACCGGCCAGTTCGAGTTGCCCCGCATCGCCCGCATCCTGCTGCGCATCCCGCTGCTGCGCAATCTGCCGGCCCGCTTCATCGCCTTCGGCGTCTGGCCGGTCCACGTCAAGGGCGCGCCGGCAGCATCCACCCCGCATCGATCCTGACCCGGTGCCGGTGGCTACGCCGCCGCTACAGGCAACTCACCGCAATTTATGCCCAGGCACCGTGACTTTGGTCACAGTGCCTGGTTGACTTTCCTCCGTGCCCGGTCATGACTTCCTCCGCTAACGAAATCCCCGCTTGCTTGCTAAGATAGACACATAGGAAACAAAACGCTTAGGTCGCAATGGGAGGCAGTATGGTCACGACAGTACAACAACCGATCCCGACCGGGATCGCCGCCGGGCAGCCGGTCATCGACATCACCGGCTTGCAGGTGTCCTATGGCGACGTGCGAGCCGTGCGCAACGTCACCTTACAGGTGGGACAAGGAGAGATCTTCGGGCTGCTGGGCCCCAACGGCGCGGGCAAGACAACCACACTGGCGGCCATCGAGGGTTTGGTCCAACCGCAGGCCGGGCGCGTCAGAGTCCTGGGCCGGGATGTGCGGACCCAGGCGCAGGAGATCAAGCGCCACCTCGGCATCAGCCTGCAAACCACGGCGTTCTTCGACTCCCTGAAGGTCTGGGAACTGGTCCGCTTTTACGCCGGCCTCTACGACGTCATGCTGAGCAAGGCGCAGGTGCTCGATCTGCTGGCCGGGTTCGAGTTAGCCGAGAAAGCGGGCGTGCAGGCCGAGCAACTCAGCGGCGGACAGCAGCAGCGCCTCGCGCTGGTCCTGGCTATCGCCAACAACCCGGAGATCGTCATCCTCGATGAGCCGACGACCGGTCTCGACCCGCAGGCCCGGCGCAACGTCTGGGACAGCATCCGGCAGATCCGGGCCAGGGGCTGCACGGTGCTGCTGACCACGCACTACATGGAAGAGGCCGAGGAGTTGTGTCACCGCGTCGCCATCATCGACCGCGGCGAGATCATCGCGCTGGACACGCCCGGTGGCCTGATCAACAGTCTCCACGCCGACAGCCTGATCACCGCCACGGTGCGCCTGCCCGAAGATCAGGTGCGCGCCCTGCCCGGCGTGAGCGCCGCCCACTACGAAGGCGACAAACTCGCGGTCCAGACCAGCGACGCGCAGGAAACCGTCTTTGGCCTGCAACAACTCGCCGTCGCGCAGCGCCAGTTGCTGACAGACCTGAGCATCCGCCAACCGGATCTGGAAGATGTGTTCATCACCCTCACCGGGCGCAAGATTCGCTAGCCGCGAGCAGGTCTGTAACCGGCCCGGCACCACGCCAACACTGTAGGGGCTGGTTGGAAACCGGCGCGCAAGATTAAGGAGCTATTGAAATGACAACGGATGCAACCACTGTCGTAACGCCGCCCCAGGCGCGGATCGCCTGGCGCCGGTTCGGCTTGCTCTTGCAAACCAACCTGCTACTCTATCTGCGTAACCGCATGGCGGTGTTCTGGAACATGGTCTTTCCCATCGGCCTGATGCTGCTGTTTGGCGCCATCTACGGCAAGGAGCCGGAGGCGATTACCTATCTGGCAACCGGCATGGTCGTGCTCAGCCTGCTGTCCAACGGCCTGGTCGGTAACGCCGCCACGATGGCGCTCTGGCGCGAACGCGGGATCTTGCGCCGCATCCAGACGACGCCGCTGCCGCTGTGGCAGTTGCTGCTGGCGCGCATCCTCACCCAGGGCGCCATCATGATCCTCCAGGCGTTTCTGCTGATCGGCACCAGCGTCCTCGTCTTTGGCGCGCGGTTCGAGACCGGCCATCTGATCGCCGCTATCCCCGCCGTGATCCTGGGCGCGCTGCTGTTCATGGCCTTCGGCCAGGCGCTGGCGGCCCTCGTCCAGAAGGTCGACACCGTCAACATCATCGGGCAGGTCATCTACTTCCCGCTCATGTTCCTGGGCAACATCATGATCCCGCTCCAGCAACTGCCCGACATGGTGCAAGCGCTGGGCAAGTGGTTGCCCAGCGCCATGATCGCTGACCTGGTGCGCACGGCGATGC
Source organism: Chloroflexia bacterium (assembly GCA_025927935.1). The sequence continues at coordinate 4,792 of JAICKM010000376.1, forward strand.
TCGGCCAGAATGCCGCCGATATGATCCTGCCGCTGCCGGTGACGTTGCTGGGCATCGCCTGCTACTTCGTCGCCGCCGTCGCTATCGCCGTGCGTTTTTTCAAGTGGCGCTGAACGGCGGGCCTAACCCCCCGGCTCCAACGAGTGCTGAGTGCCCTAGCTGAGTGCTGAGGACGATGAGTGACGGTGCGGGAAGGAGGAGACGAGGCTTATCGCCGGCATCCCGCTACCGCGATGCCGGGCGTGCTATAATAGAAGTTAGTGTTACATGTCGCGCAGCAAAGGACCAACGGATATGCCCGGTAATGATGCCCAATGGAAGATGCCGGCCATTATCGACCGCTTCCTGATTCTGTATTACTTCCTGACTTGGCTGGCATTCCTCGGTTACAGCGCCGCCGCTCTCGCCGATACCGGCGGGCGGGACTCCCGCATTTTTCTACCGGCAGCGCTGTACGGCCTGCTCCTGCTGAGTTTCGTCACCGTCAATTGGCGGCGCTACCGGCACGGGCAAAACACCATGAGCGACCTGCTCTGGGGCGCCGATGATCAATTGGCCGCGCAGGTTGCTTTCATCCTCGTCGATTTCGCCCTCGTCGCCTGGCTCAGCGCCCTGAATCCGATATTCACGGGGCTGTACTTCGTGCTCTACGGGCACACCTGGGGCATGTTGCACTGGAATCAGCGATTGGCCTTTGTGTTGCTGGGCGTGGAAATCGTCGCGCAGTTGTATGAACTGGGGATTGTCCCGTATATTCTTACCGAGCAGCGCCTACCCGAAGAATTCTGGGCCTATGCCTTCGCCATCGGCAGTTGTCTGGTCCCCGCCGCCATGATCATGCGCTTGATCCGGTCGCGCATCGAGAGCGAAATCCTGGTCCATGAACTGCGGCAGACCAAGCAGCAGTTAGAGGAAGCCCTGGCGAAGGAAAAAGAGGTGGCTGTGCTGCGCGAACGCAACCGCATGGCGCGCGAGATGCACGACGTGCTGGGCCACGCGCTCTCCCTGGTGGCGGTGAAGATCGAAGCCGCGCAACGCTTGCAAGCCGTGGACCCGCAGCGGGCCGCCGCCGAACTCGACGCGACCAAGACGCTGGTGCGCGAGAGCATGGCCGATCTGCGCGCCTCGCTGGCCGAAATGCGCAGTCCCGAACTGGAGGCGGGCGAGAAGGCGCTGGACGAAGCGCTGCGCGACTGGGCCACGCGGACGGGGCGGCAAGCGGGCATCGCAGTCCACTGCGCGTTCGAGCCGGATGTCGCCACCTTGCCGCCGCCGATCCAGGACGCGCTCTGGCGCGTGGGCCGCGAAGCCGTGCTGAACACTGTCAAGCACGCCCGCGCGCAGCGGATCGAGATCCACGGCTTCAGCAAAGACAACATGGCCTACCTGTCTGTGGGCGACGACGGCGTGGGGATCCCCCACCTGGCGGACGGCACGGCGCGACTCGAAGGGGAAGGCCACTACGGCGTGCGGGGTATGCGCGAGCGGTTGGAGGCGCTAGGCGGGCGCCTCACCGTGCGGCCCAACCGCGACGGCCAGGGCACCCTGGTCCTCGCCGCCGTGCCACTGCCGTCCGCCCAGCCGCCGCCCGCCGCCCGTCTGCGTGATCGGCTCTCGCCCGCGCGCAATCTCTTGTTCCGTAAAGGGGAGCATACATGATTAGACTGCTGATCTGTGAAGATCAGACGTTGATGCGCCAGGGCCTGGTGACGATTCTGGGCCTGGAGCCGGGCATTACCGTGGCCGGCGAGGCGGCGGACGGCGCGGAAGCCGTCGAGCAGGTGCGCGCATTGCAGCCTGATGTTGTCTTGATGGATGTGCAGATGCCGGGCATGGACGGTATCGAGGCCACCCGCCTCATCACGGCGGCCTATCCAAACATACGGGTCATTATCCTGACCACATTCGACTACGAGGAATATGTGTTCGAGGGGGTGAAGGCGGGCGCGATGGGCTACATGCTCAAGGACAGCCCCGCGCCCGATCTGATTCGCACCATCCGGCGCGTCCACGCGGGCGAGCGCTTCATCCAGCCCGCCGTGGCGAGCAAGTTGCTGTTCGAGTTCGCCCAGGGG
>JAICKM010000069.1 GCA_025927935.1 Chloroflexia bacterium
CTATCCCGAATTGATCGAACTGCTGGGCATCCTGCTCCGCTCGCCCTACGCCGCGGGCATGGAGATCACGGTCTTCGATCCGGAGTTAGATCCGGACGGGCATCTGGCGGAGGAATTGACGGCGGCCATTGTGCGCGCCTTCGGCAAGGATACCGCCCCGTTGTCCGGCTGACCAGTTTCTCGCAGGGCTTTTGTCACTCTGGGCGTAGCGAAGAGTCTCGTCGTTTGGCCGGCAAGACGGAGATTCTTCGCTGCGCTCAGCATGACGGATCACTGAGCGCAGCGAAGAGTCTCGTCTCGTTGGGGACCAAGACAAGACCCTCGCTACACTCCGCCCCTACAGCTTGCAGGATTGCTTAGCGGGGTAGGAGGCGCTGGCGGAGCAACAGCCCGGCGCCCGTCAGCGCGAGGGCGAACAGGGCGAGCAGCGGCATCCAGACTTCTGTCGGCATGCCGGTGGTCGGCATGCCGGGCGTACCGGCTGTCAGTACCTGTACCGAGCCGGTCATCCCGGCTTCCGCGTGCTGGCCCACCGGGCAATACATCTGCCAGGTGCCGGCCTCCGGGAAGATAAAGTCGTCGGTGCCCGACGCACCGCTGGGGATCGGCGTTTTGAAGAGAGTGACGAATTTGGTGCCTTTCGCAAAGGTGATGCTATGCGGGAACTTGCCGGTGTTGGTCACGGTAAAATGCACCGGCTGGCCCGCCGTCGCCGTGAAATTCATCGGGGTAATCATGAATTCCGTCACGGTGAGATTGACCGTTTGCGGTGTTTGTGCGCGGGCCAGCGACGGCGCCAGCGTGACCAGCAGCAGCCCGGCCAGCGCGAGGGCGCCGGCGCTCAATATTCGCCTCATGATAGGACACCTCCCACGATAGGTTGCGACTCTCCGGTGCCCCGGCACCGGGCATCTCAGCGGCCCTGGCGGCGAAGAACCATCCTCCTTTCCCAGATCAGGGAGCGCCACAGGGCCGGGTCAGCGCTCCCGCCGTTCGGCGGACCGGTCGGGGCGAGGGAGATCGCCATCGTAGCGCCGCCCGCCTCACCACGACTAACGCCGCGGGCCGGCCAAAAGTGCCGGGTGGCGGGGCGAGTTTTGCCATGCACTTTGCCCCCGCGGGTCGCATATGCGTCCGGCATCCGGGCGATAGTACACACAAAAAGGGATCGCCCGCATAACACGGGCGATCCCGGCTCAGACGGATCGGGGGGCTACGCGCGGTGTGGCGTCTCCGGTCCGCGCACCAGCGACGTGAAGATGCCGATGGCCGCGATGGCCGCGCAGACAAGGAAGGTGGCGTGGAAACTCTGGACGAACGTGGCCTGGAGCGCCGCCATATCGGGCGCCGCGGGGCCGCCGTGCCGCGCCCCGGCCAGGACGCCGCCGGCCGCCGCCCCACCTAACCCGGCGAACACGGCGCCGGCCAGCGCGATGCTCATGCTCTGCCCGACGACCCGCCCCGTGGCGAGAAACCCGGACGCGCTACCCTGGTGGGTGCGCGGCGCGGCGCCTAGCAGCGCGCTGTTATTCGGCGTTTGGAACAGCGCCTGCCCGATCCCCGTCACGACCAGCCGCCAGACAATATCCCACACCGAACTCTGCGCGTCCAGGCTGCTGATCAAGACCAGGCCGGCGCAGGCGATGGTCAGGCCGCCCGCCGCCAGCCAGCGCGAACCGAGGCGGTCGGCCAGCGTGCCGCTGAACGGAGCCAGCAGGGCGATGGTGATCGGCAGCGGGGTTAAGAGCCAGCCGGCCTGCTCGGCGTTGAAGCCGCGCAACTCTTCGAGGTAAAACGGCAGCATGAAACTCACGGCAAAGAGCGCCAGAAAGCTCAGCACCAGGCTGATAATGGCCGAGGCGAAGACCCGGCTGCGTAACAGGCTCAACACGATGATCGGGTTGGGCACCCGCAACTCGACCAGCGGCAGCAAGACCAGCGCGACAATCCCCACGCCGAGGGCCAGCAGGATCGGCGCGGAGGTCCAGCCCCGTTCCTGGCCGAAGGAGAGGCCGCCCGTCAGGCAGGCCAGCCCCACGCCCAGCAGCCCCGCGCCAAGCGGATCGAAGCGGCCGGGATTGTGCCGCACCGGCTCGTGGAGCACACGCAACGTGGCGATCAGCGCGAGGATGCCCACCGGCAAGTTGACATAAAAGATCCAGCGCCAGGAGAAGTTCTGTGTGATAAAGCCGCCCAGGGTGGGGCCGACGCTCACGCCGAGCGAGACGGTGACGGCGTTCAGGCCCAGCGCCCGGCCCCGTTCCTGGGGCGGGAAGGCCGCTGTGAGCATGGCCGGGCTGACGGCCATGAGCAGGGCGCCGCCCAACCCTTGCAGCGCCCGCGCGCCGATCAGGAAACCGAGGCCCGGCGCGGCGCCGCACAACGCCGAACCCACCGTGAAGATCACCAGGCCCGCGGCCCACACCGTGCGGCGGCCCAGCATGTCGGCCAGCCGGCCCGCCGTCAGCAGAATCGCCGCCGTGGCGACCAGGTAGGCGATGACCACCCACTCAATGGCCCCGCTGAGCGGCACGCCGAAATAGCGCGCAATCGTGGGCAGGCTGATGTTGACAATCGAGGAGTCTAGGGTCGCCATGAACACGCCCAGGCCCACGATGCCCAGCACCACCCATTTGCCGGGGCCTTCCTGCCCTGGGGCCGGGGCGCCCGGCCCGCGCCCATCCAAGGGCGCGACAGGCGCGGTGGCCTGGGCTTCGACGAGGGGTGCAGGCTGCTGTTCTTGTTGCTGCATGGGCAATCCTTGTATTTTGGCCGCAGGTCACGATTACTAGTGTCGCTAAAAGCTACTACTGGACACCGCTATAGCAAGTGCCGATCCCGTGCGCCGTTCACAGCCCCAGCACGTGGGTGGAAAGCACCCAGCGCCAGCTCAGGAACACCAGCATCCCGATGATGATGGTCAGCAGCAGATTCTTGCTCCGCCAGGCCACGAACACCGAGATGATCCCGGCCACCAGATAGTCGTTCGTCGGGCTGAGGGTCAGGCGCTCGTCCTTGAACAACACGGCGGGGACGATGATCGCCGTCAGCACGGCGGGCGGCACATACTTCAGGGCGCGGAAGATCGGCTCCGGGCGGGGGATTCTGCCGAGCAGCACCAGCAGCGGATAGCGCACCGCCAGCGTGACCAGCGCCATCCCGGCGATGATGACGACCTCGTTCACTGGCTTACCTCCGGTGCCTCTTTAGGGGTAGCCGGGCCGGGGACCGGCTGCGGCCGGCGCGCTTCGGCCAGCACCCCGGCCAGCACGCCGAGCAACGCGGCCAGGATCAGGCCGAGTTTGTTAGGCAGGCTATAGGTCAGCGCGGCGACCACCCCGGCCACCAGCACCGCCACCAGCCCCGGCCGGTTACGCACGAACGGCACGAGCATGCCGATAAAGGTGACGATCATAGCGAAATCCAGCCCCCAGCTTTGCGGATCGCGGATATGCTGCCCGGCCAGGACGCCGATCAGCGTACATAACACCCAGTTCGTGTACATGAACAGCGCCGAGCCGAGATGATACCAGTGTTTGTAGGGCGAGTCGTCGGGCCGGCTGTAGCGGGAAACGACCACGACGAACGTCTCATCGGTCAGCCAGAAGCCGAGCGGCAGCAGCCAGCGCTGCGGCAGGTGCTTCATGTAGGGGGCCAGCGTCGCGGCATAGAGCGCGTGGCGCAGATTGACGACGAACGTGGTCAGGATGATGAGGACCGCGCCGGTGCCCGTGGCGATCAAATTGATGGCGATGAATTGCGACGACCCGGCGAACACGAAGAGGGACATCGCCAGCGCGCCCTCGGCGGAGAGGCCGCTGGTCGTCGCCAGCGCCCCGAAGATGATCCCGAACGGGATCGCGCCGACGACGAGCGGGAAGGTTGCTTTCACGCCCGCCCAGAACTCGCTCCGGCGGGTGGGATGGGTCAAGGGAGGCATAGGGTCCTACTTTCGTGCTGGTTCCCGGCCCCGGCGCTCCGCGCGCTCATGCGTCGGGCGCGGGCAGCGGGGGCGTGGCCCGGTTGTGTTGTAGCAGCCAGAGCGAGCCGCCGTGCATGCTCAGTGCGACTACCGTGGCGCAAAGAAAGGTCAGCGGGATACCCGCTCGCGGCAGCAAGGCCGCGACCACCAGGAAGAACCCGGCGAAGCTGAACGACCCCAGCACTACGCCGCGCAACAGCCTGGCCGTGACCGCCGCGCCCTGGAAGCGATGGGTGAACACACCGAGGATGCTGGCGAAGATCGGGAACGGGGCCAGCAGCCCGCTGAGATGTGGCCCCAGCACCTGGGCTAGCCCGGTGATCGCCAGCACAAACCCGCCGGCCACGACCATACGCAGGGGCAGTTCCCAGCTTGGCGCGACCCCGACCGGGGGCGGCCCCGGCGCGGCGGGCAAGCCCTTCAGTACGCCGCCCAGGATCAGCACCACCGCGGCAAAGGCGGGGATCAGCGCCACCGTGATCTGGTTGAGTAGCAAGGTCGAGATGAACACCATCAACCAGCCGGCCAGCAGCGCCGGCAGCCAGTCCCAGCGGCGGGCCAACCGGCTATAGGTCAGGCAAAAGAGGCCCACGGAGATGATACCGAGCATAATCGCCTGGGCCGAGGCCGCGGCAAACGCCGGCCCCTGGTCGAGCGCGAGAAACAGCACCACCGGCCCTGAGGTCAGCGGCAATCCGACCAGCCAGCCGCTCACCGCCGGCCCCCAGCGCCGGCCCGCGATGCTGACTACGCCGATCAGCAGCGGACTCAAAATCAGTTTGAAGAGGAAGGTAGCCATCGATGTCTATCGCATCCTACCCGGTTCCGCCGATTCCGGCAAGGTCAGCCGTTATGCCGCACCGGTAGCGGTCTCTGTAGGGGCCGGTTTCAAACCGGCCCGGCTGCCCCGGTGTAGAGGCCGGTATGGCGCTGCGGGACCCCTACTCCGCCGCCTGCTTATAGCCCCGTGGCAGACGCGCTGCCGCGCCACCGGGCGCCAGCCGCGCTTCCAGGCTCCGGCTGAGGGCGACTGTGGTCAGCACCAGCCCGGCCACGGCCAGCGCGGGGGGCAAGACGATCCACGGCCAGACCGGGCGCGTAAACAGCAGCGGATCGTCGAAGGCATGGCTCAACATGGTGCCGCAACTGATCGTCGTGGGATCACCCAGGCCCAGGAAGGCCAGCGTGGCCTCGGTGAAGACGGCGAAGCGCACGGTGAGGATCAGCTTTGTGGGCAGCACGTCCAGGGTCGCCGGCAGCAGATGGCGGCGGGCCACATGCAGCCGGGTGGCGCCCATGGCCTGCGCGGCTTCCACATAGGGCGCGGCGCGCACCGCCAGCACCAGGCTGCGCACGATGCGCGCGAAGGACGGCCAGGACAGCAGCGCCAGCACGAGCACCAGGTTGGTCAGGCTCGGCCCGACCAGCGTCACGGTGAGCAGGTACAGCGGCAGGCTGGGCAGGGCGAGCAGGAGTTCGGTCAGCGGCATGAGCAAGGTCTCCGCCAGGCGCGAGATCCCGGCGGCCAGGCCGACCACCCAACTCAGCATGGCGGAGAGGCCGGCCACGCTCCCGGCGATGAGCAGGGAAGTCCGCACGCCGTAGAGAAGCCGGCTCAGCACATCCTGGCCCACGTCGTTGGTGCCCAGCAGATGCGCGGCGCTGGGCAGCGCCAGGGGCGGGCCGCTCAGCAGGCCGGGATCATAGGGGGCCAGCAGCGGCGCCCCCGCCGCGGCAATGACGAACATGCAGGCGACGAGGGCGCCGCCGAGTCCGGCCCTATTCATGCCCGGCAGGCTGCCGCCGGGCCAGCCGGAGGTAGAGCAACTCGACGGCGAAGTTGGTCAGCAGCACGCCCAGGCTGGCGAACAGGAACAACGCCTGGAGCACCGGATAATCCCGCGCCTGGATGGCCTCATAACCGAGCAGGCCCAGCCCCGGCACGTTGAACATGCGCTCCACGACCAGGGCGCCGCCCAGCACCGCGCCCAAGCGCAGCCCAAAATAGGTCAGCAAGGGCAGCGCCATGTTCGGCAGCATATGCCCCAGGGCGATGCGCGATTCGGGGAGGCCCTTGGCCCGTGCGACGGTCAGCCACGGCGCGCGGGTGCTGCCCGCCGTCACGTCGCGGGCGATCAGCACGAAGCCTGCCGCGCCCGCCAGCACCAGGGTGAGGGCAGGCAGGGTCAGGTGCCAGGCTATGTCGAGCGCGCCCGCCAGCGGGTCGGCCTCATAGGCGGCGAACGGCGTCTGCCCGCCCAGCAGCGGGAACCAGCGCAGCGTGATGGCGAACACGAGCAGCAGGCCGATGGCGATCAGGAACTCCGGCAGGGCCGAGAGCGCCGCCGTGAGCGCGACCAGGATACGGTCACGCCGGCTGCCCGGCACCCAACCGGCCAGCATCCCCAGCGCCGTGCCGAGGACCGCCGACAGCAGCAGCGCGGTCAGCAAGAGGGCCAGGGTCCAGGGCAGCCGGGCCAGCAGCAGCCCGCCCACCGGGGCCGACCGGGCGATGGACCAGCCCAGGTCGCCGTGCGCCAGGTCGCCCAGATAGGCGGCGAACTGGCCGGGCAGCGGCGCGTCGAGATGATAGTAGGCGCGCAGTTGCTCCCGCGTGGCGGCGGAGAGGGGCACCGCGGACTCCAGGCCCTCGCCGGCGCTCACGTTGAGCGGGTCGCCCGGCAGCAGGCGCGGGATGAGAAAATTGAGCAGGATCACGCAGCCCGCGAGCAGCACATAGCGAGTGATCAGGCGGGCGACGGCGCGCGACATCGGCGGCTGTCAGGTGCTGAGCAGCGCGAGCTTGTTGTTGGGAAAAGGGATCCCGTTCATCAGCCCGCCCGCCGTCAGCATCGGTGTGAACACCGCCGGGTCGTACACCCAGTAGAACCGGCGGTGGTAGAGCACAATCGTCGGCAACTCCTCGGCCAGGATCTGCTGCATCTGGAAGACGATGGCCCGGCGTTCGGTTGGATCGATAGTCGCGGCTTCCTGCTCGCCCAACTTTGTGTACTGCGCGTTGTGGAAGATCGAACCCTGGGCAAAGGTGTTCGCTTCCTCGCCCGCATACCAGCGGCGCAGGTAGTCGGGGTCGCCGCCGACGCCGATGTGGCTGGTCAGCGCCATCTGGAAGTTGCCCTCGGTCAGCAACTGGGTGCGGGTCGCCGCGTCCACGTTTTGCACGTTGAGCGTGATGCCCGCCGCCGCCAGCATGGGCCGCATCAGTTCCGGTTCGCGGACTGTTGCATCGGCGATCAGATTCACGGTCAGCGACTGGTTACCCAGCAACGCGCGGGCGCGCGCCGGGTCGTAGGCATATTGCGGCAGGTCGGGGTCGAACCAGGGCGTCTCCGGCGGCACCACGCCTGCGCTGCCGACAATGGCCGGGGCGTGGGTCACGGTCTCGGCGATGCGCTTGCGGTCGAGCGCGTACATAATCGCCTGGCGCACCTCTTTGCGGTCCAGCGGGGCGCGTGTCGTATTAATCACGAGCCGGACGATGGACAGCGGCGCGCCCTCAAACACGCGCAAGCGGGCATCGCCGGCCAGCAGATCGCGCACGGAGCCGTCGCTGCTCAGCGAGACATCGGCGCTGCCCTGGCGCACAATCTCCACCCGCGCCTCGGCGGGCACGCTGAATTGCCGCCACTCGGCCACGGTGGGCCGCCCGCGCCAGTAGGTGGGGTTCGCCGTCAGCCGGTAGGTGCCCGCCGCCTCCTCGTGGCTGACGAAGCGGAACAGCCCGCTCGCCGTCGTCGCGTCCTGGCCGGTATACTTTGCCGGGTCGGCCACCGGTTCCCAGACGTGGCGCGGGATCATCGGCACCGTCCCGGCGATGTCCTCCAGGAAGGCCGCGTAGGGCCGTTTGAGCCGCACGCGGACCTGGTGCGGGTCCAGCACCTCGGTCGAGTCCACCGCCTGGGTGGGCATCCAGCGATAGGGATGTTTGGCATAGTAGTCAAACGAGAACTTGATGTCCTCAGCGGTCAGCGGTTGCCCGTCGTGCCACTGCGCGCCTTCGACCAGGCGGAAGGTATAGCTGCTGCCGTCCGGCGCGGCGTCCCAGCCCGCGGCCAGCCACGGGATGATGCCCTGCGTGTTCTTCCAGGTCAGCGTGTCATAGAGGAGGCTCATCAATACGGCGCCGCCGGGACCGACGGTCGAGATCTGGAACGGGGTGGGGTTGCCCACATCGGTCCACCAGGCAAAGCGCAGCAGGTTCGTCTGGCGGCGCGCCGCCGGTGCCTCTTTAGATGCCCCTTTAGGGGCAGCCGGGCCGGGCGCGGCGGCGCCGGTCGTCGCCGGGATCGCGGTCGGGGTGGCGCCGGTTACGCCGCAGCCGGACAGGATGCCCGCGCCGATGAGTCCGGCAGTCCCCCGCAAAAACTGCCGGCGAGTCAGGTTGCTTGACATAAATCTTTCTCTCCGTGTCGTCCGCCCTCAAGCACCGATCCGGGGAGCGCCGCACGGAGTCTTGTCTTTTGCCCTACCGGACGGAGATTCTGCGCGGCGCTCAACACGGCGGATTCGGGTTTGATAGACTGTCGAATGGTGATTCAGGCCACGCCGGCGATCTGCGGGATGGCCGCTTCGCGCGGCGATTCGAGACTGCGCACCCATGCCAGGATAGCGCGCAGCAGGGGCCGGGTCGTTTCCGTGCCGAAGCCCGCGTGGCAGTCCGGGTCGAGCGTGCCGGCCAGCAGATTGCCCGCGAAGCTGCGCTCGTCCAGGAAGAGCATCACGCCGTCCGCGCCGTCATCGACCAGCACGTCGGCGTTGGGGTAAGCGTCGTAGGCACCGTGTGAGTGCCAGCGCACCTGGTCGGCGGTCAGCCCGGCCATGATCGGGTGATCGGCCACGCGCACGGTCTCCACGTCCAGGTGGCGTTGCGTCCAGTGGCCCGCGGGCAGCCAGGGCTGGTTCACCTCGTCAAAGCAGACGAGGGTGCCGCCGGTCTGCAAATACTGCCCCAGTTTGGCCCGATGGCGCATCAGCTCCGCCTGGTTGCTCTCGCGGGGCACCCAGAGGGCGGCGTAATCGTGCAGATCGGTGCCTTCCAACTCCCAGACGGGCAGCATGGCGAACTCGGCGGCGAACTCCGGGTCATGGTAAAAAGCGCGCTGGAAATGCACGCCCGAATACAGTCCGGCGATCCGCCGGGGCACGCGGGCGCGCCGTTCGGGGGTGCGCGCTGCTTCGTTCCCGGCCCAGGCCAGCAGCCGCTCGAAGAAAGCGCGCGCCATGGCGCTGCCGTGGAAGGTGTGCGTATCCACGTCCAGGTTCGACGCGGCCAGGATGACGCCGTTCGTCGTGTGGCGGTCGATATAGAGCCAGGCGTCGCCCCGCGCGTTGCGGACCAGGACCTCGGCATCGGGCGGCGCGTCGAGATGCCCATGGCAGCACCAGCGCTCTGTCGCCGGGTGCCAGTGCAGGTCGTGGCTGGTGTACCCGGCGACCAGCGGATGGCTGCTCACGATCTGCGGCTCCAGCGTGTCCTCCCGGCACTCGCCGGCCCAGTGGCCGCCGGGGAACCAATCGGCCCATAGCTCGCCCAGGGCGATCAGTACCCCGCCGTGGTCCAGGTAGCGCGCGATCTGATAGCGCCGGGCGTGCAACACCTCGCCGTCAGCAGAGCGCGGCACAAACAGCAGGCTGTATTCGTTCAGGTTCACCTGCTCCAGCCGGCCCAGATCCAGCACCTCGAAATCGTGCAGCGGGCCGCCGGGTTGGACGAGGCCATGGTGGTAGGACACTCCCGAAGAGACAAAGGCTTTGCGTAGCATGAGGGCCGTCCTTTCCGGCGGGTTAGATGGTCTGGTTCGCCAGCGCCAGATGGTAGCGCGTGTAATGGGCCAGGTTCGCCTGCTGGCGCGGGGTGATCACCTCGCAAACCCAGCCCCAGTGCAGCGCCACCCAATCGCCCACGGTGGCGGTATCGGCAAAGCCGCGCGAGTCGACCTGGCGGATGACGCGCTCCCGCTGCGCCGCACCAAGGGCCAGCTTGCCGTCCAGCAGGATGATCGGCTGCCGTTCGATCACCAGTTCCGCGCCTTCTATCGCCAGGACTCGGCCCGCGCTGATGCGGCACTGGTCCATCGTCGCCAGGCTGTGCTCCACCTCGCCGACGCGGCTGTGGATATCGAACACATGGAAATTGTGGTGCGGACGCGCCCCGGCGGGGGCTTTGCCCAGCACCCACTCGCGCGCCCGGCCTTCGAGTTGTTTGCCGAACCGCTCGGCCAGCGAGTCGTAAAGCTGGCGCACCTCGACCTGCTCCAGCAGTTCGTTGCCGATCCAGTAGGCTTCCACCACGCGGGCGTCAAACGGGTCGGCGATGCCGTTGGTCTGGGCGATGAGGCGCAGGTAGGGCAGCGCGCCGGTAAAGCGGCGCAGTAGCGGGGTGAGGCCGGCGTCCACCACTTGCGCCGTGCCGTACTCCAGCAGCGTGCGGTTGTCGTCGCCGCCGCAGTATTGCAGCCGGTTGGGCATGAACGCATAATGAACGAAGCGCAACTGGCCCGCCAGGGGCTGCGCGGGGGTCAGTAGGTCAGTCATTGGCCGCGTCCTCCAGGGCCACGAGTTCGGCGAACAGGCGCAACACTTCCTCGGCTTCTTCCGCCGGCATGCGGTTCAGCACGGTCCCGGCGTAGACGGTGACGTACTCACCCACGGCCAGGTCGGCGAAGCCCGGAGTCTGCACCCAGCGCGGCTTGCCCTCATAGCGCACCTCGGCTTGTCCATCGGCGACCTGCAACACTTCGCAGGGTACAGTCACACACATCTGGCGTGTCCTTTCCTCTTGCACAGGTATTTCCCCGCGCCCCGCTCCCGCCGGGGCCGGGCGCCGGATTGGCATGGCATGCCATAGGCGCGAGGCCCCACCCCATTATAGCTTAATACGGCCCGGATGCGCTTGCCCGCCCTGTCTATACCGATGGACGCTATGTTTGCGTGTCTCATCCCGCGTGCGGCTTATGCCGGCGGCATCTTGGGACTCTGCGGGTCAATCGGATCTTCGGCGTCCGGATTGATCGAGGTCGAGTCCCGCGCGGTCGAGCGCCCGACGGGCCGCCCGGTCTCGGTTTCGCCGCCCTCGTGGCGGCCCGGTTCCTTGCCCTCGCCCTGCTTCATTTCCTCGCCCTTGCGGCTGCCCGGCTGGTGCGCGGGGCCGGTCCCTTCGTCTTGCTTAGCCATGCGCGTGCCTCCTCGTATTCGCGTCCGGCGGGCGATCTCCGGCCCGCCCGGCCATCCCGTGGATCACATACTACGCAGCCGCATGTAGCGGATGATGTCCGAGAGGTTGACGAGGACGCCCGCCACCAGCAGCAGCAGAACGATCCAGCCGGCGATCGATAGCGTTTTCATACAGGCCACCTTCCTTTCTTGTGCGTAACGGTATCCACACCCGGCGCCGGCGCCTGCGCGCGCAGCCACTCGGTCCAGGCTTCCACCCCCGCTCCGGTGCGGCACGAGATTTCAAAGATCGGCGCTTGCGGGTTGAGCGCCCGCACGGACTCATAGAAGCGAGCGCGCTCAAAGTCCACGAGTTCGATCAGGTCGAGCTTGTTGAGCACGATCACGTCGCTGGCCGCGAAGATTTCGGGATACTTGACCGGCTTGTCATGGCCTTCGGCGGTGCTCAGCACGCAAAGCTTGAGTTGCTCGCCCAGCGCCCAGTGCGTCGGGCAGACCAGGTTGCCGACATTCTCGACGAACAGCAGATCGACGGCGCTCAGGTCGAGCGCGTCCAGCGCCTGGGCGATCATGTGCGCTTCCAGGTGGCAGTTGCCCCCGGTATTGATCTGGTGGGCCGCCGCGGCGCCCGCCGCCAGCACCCGGTCGGCGTCGATGCGCCCGGCGATGTCGCCTTCGATCACGCCCACGCGGAACTGATCGCGCAGCGCTTCCAGAGTGCGAATGATCACGCTCGTCTTGCCCGCGCCCGGCGAGGCCATCACATTGACCGCCAGCACCCCGGCGTCGTCAAAACGGCGGCGATTGGCGGCGGCCACCTGGTCGTTGCCGTCCAGCAGCCGCTTGCCGATAGGAACCGTGTGCGTTAGACTCATGATTCAACCTCGATGCTCTCGATCAACAGTTCGCTGCCGTCGTCCGTGACCTGCCCGACCGTCCCGCACCGCGGGCAGCGGAAGGTATCGTCCACATGCGTATAGTCCTGGTCGCAGACGGCGCAGTGAAAGCGCATCTGTGTGCGCCGCACCTGCAACCGGGCGCCTTCGGCCCGCGTGCCGGGCGTGAGCAGGTCGAAATAGAACAGCAGCGAGTCGTCGAACACGCTGGCCCGCTCGCCCATGACCACGTTAATGGTGAGCACGCGAATGGCCCCGATCCGCGCCGCCTCGGCCTCCACCGTTGCCAGCAGATAGCTCATGACCGCCATCTCATGCATCGGCCACGCTCACGACCTGATCCGCGCCGATAAACTCGCCGACCAACTGCTCGACCAGGCGCACGGCGCCGTCCAGGGCCGCCGCCACCGGCGCGCTGAGGCCCATCTGCCCCTCGCCCTCCGGGCCGAACGTGGCGGGTTCGCAGCCCACCACCAGCATGCGCTCCGGGCGGCCCCCGAACGTGTGGACCAGTTGCAGCACCTTCAGCGGGTCCATGCCGTGCGTTTCAATGCCCGGCCCAGCCTGCGCGTTCGCCGCATCCAGATCGGGTTCGATCACGTATAGCGTGCCCGGTGCGCCGCCGCGGGGCGTGGCGTCCACCAGGATGCTCAGCGCCGGGCCGTCGAGAATGGCATAGGCCAGGTCGAAGCCGCGAATCCCGAAATCGACCACCCGCACATCGTCCGGCCAGGATTGCCGCAGCAACCGCTGGGCGACTTCGACGCCGAAAGCGTCGTCGCCCAGGAAGATGTTGCCGATCCCGGCGACCAGCACGCGCGGGGGCGAGTTCATGGCCCGTCCTCGCCGGGTCCGTCCAGCGGCTCGACTTCGTCCGGCGCGTAGAAGAAGCGATGGGCGATCTTGCGCTCCATGCCCAGGTCGCGCCCCGGATCGTCGTCCACGGTCACGGCCAGGTAGATCCGGTTCTCATAGTCCTGCTCAATCGATTCGATGGTGGCAATGCGCCCGGCCAGCAGCAGGTCGAACGCATCGGCGGCGCGCGCTGGGCGCAGGCGCACGCGGTCGCCGGGCCGGAACACCGCCGCGCCCACCTGGATCAACTCCAGGCGCGTGTTCTCGGTCAGGCTCTCCCACTCGTTCATAGCCCGCCCTCCAGCGGCCGGATATTGCGTAGCGTGCCGTGCAGCTTCATAAGCTGCTCCGCCGGCAGCGTCTCGGTGCGGTCGAGCAGGGCGCGCCCGCGCGGGTCGCTCTGGCGCATCTCCTGTTTTTCCGCCTCGGTCATGGTCAGGATGCGCAAGGTCAAGATCTCGTCGATCTCCGTGCCGTCGAACAGGTCGCCGGGACTCTCCGGGGCGATCTCCGGGTAGTCGTACAGGATGATCGGCGACGACAGCAGCAGATCCCGCGCCCCGGCTTCGCCCACCAGCACCGGCCAGGTGCCCACATTGCTGCACGCGGCAGCCGCGGCCTTGTACGCGGCGGGGGGGTCGAGCAAAGAGATAAACGCGCCCGCGCGCACCTCCAACACGGTGTGGGTGGAGACGAAGGCTTGCAGCACGGCGTCCTCGCGCTCCCAGCCGAAGCTGTCGCTGGGCGGGGGCACGGCGGGCGCCTGCCAGGGTGTCCGGTTCTCGACGCGCACGGTGATCTTGACCGGCCCGGCGGCGGCCGGCGTGGCGGCGACCGTGACTACGCCGGCCAGCGCGCGCTGCTCGCGCCGCAGCACGCCGACGACCGGCCCCGCCGGATCGCGCACCGCCTCGATCTGCCCGGTGGCCGGAAAGGTAAAGGCTTGCTCGTGCGGGTGGGCCAGGAGATCGGCCACGGCCAGATCGAGGGCGGCGATCTCCCGCTCGACCACTTCCTGCCAGGTGCGCAGCACCGTATCGCCCACCTGGAGCGCCGGGACCGGGCGATAGTCGGGCACGCCGGCCGGCGGCAGATCGGACAGCGGCGTGTCCAGCGCCCCGACCACCCGGTCCTGCACGTGCAGGAAGCGCACGCGCACGTCAATGCGCGTGCCGGCGTTGCCCTCGACCAGGCATTCGGTCTGCATCGCGCAGGCGTCGGCGCCGCCCGCGCCCCGGCTATAGGCCGCGGGATAGATGCCGCCGAACGTCCACCGCTGGCGGTTCTTCACCGACGACGGGCGGTAG
Organism: Chloroflexia bacterium; assembly: GCA_025927935.1. Next base: position 14,235 of record JAICKM010000069.1, read on the forward strand.
GGGTAGAGGATATAGCCCTCATACAGGACGGCCTGGGCGATCTTCTCGGCGAGGTCGCGGTTCATATGGCCCGATCCTCGTTTACAATAGAATGAGAAAGGTTGTTGTCGTATCCGCCTCGAATTGCTTTATATCGTCGTAATGATGCCGTAGTAGCTGTTCAATCATTTCAGTTGAGCAGTTACCCCGCCTTATCCAAATGACTTGCGGTGGGCTGCCTAGCAGAAAACTGCGTTGCTGGAAATCGGAATCTTTGGAAACAATCGTAAAGCCGTTGTCTTTAGCGTATTCCCAAATGGCTGTATCACTAGCTGCTTTCAGACCGACTTCTCTGACGTGCCGGCAATCAGAGTACATGTCAGCCAACGCCTGTACCAGATGATACGACAAATTCTGATCGAACAGCAGCTTCACGTGCCAACCAAAAATAGTTTTCGCTCTCGATCAGCCGCGAAGGCCAAGCACGCTTTGATGTCCTCGCGTGTCAGATCGGGAAAATCTGCCAAAATTTCATCTTCCGACATACCGGATGCCAAATAATCGAGTACATCGGAAACCGTGATCCGTAGGCCACGAATACATGGCTTGCCACCACGCTTGTCCGGTTCGATTGTGATATAGTCCTGGTAGTTCATCTTTATCTCCATATTATGGTCGAGCCTTCCGTTAGCATATTTCTTTGCCATCAACATGATGGACGACGGAATCCGCAATGCCGAGCGAAAGAGTTATCACTGCATTGTAACACTTAAGGTTTCGCTTTCCCATGCTGGCCTAGGTCCATCTGGTAATCATGGGCTGACCTCGTTGTGCTCCTCGCCATCCGCCGGCAACAAACTCTCCAGCGCCTGCTCCCACGTGGGGAGGCCGCGGCGCATCTTGTAGCGATACAGGCGGTCGAACACGTCCTGTTGCAGATTGAGCCACGCGCTGTTGGGATAATACAGGTCCATCAGCTTTTTCCAGGTGGCGACGGGCAGGCGGAAGCCGGCTTCCTTCTCCCAGGGGATCTGGGCGATCTGCAACGCGCCCTCGGCGGTCTCATAGAAGATCGTCCCGCTGAAGAGCAGCAGCAGCGCCACGTCGCCGCCCTCCAGCGCATAGAAATACTTGGCGACGGCGACGTTGAAATCGTAGGTGCAGGGCACGGGCAGATCGATCTCCGTGCTCCCGGTGAACGCAGGCACCCCGGCGCTGGTGTGCGTCCAGAGCAGGGTATGCATGGTCTGGCTCCAGCGCTCCGGCTCGCCGAACAGATCGCGCAGCCCTTCCTGGTCGGCCACCGCGTAGCGCCGGCGCAACGGCTCGATACGGATCTGGCTTTGCAGCGTGACTGCGCGGATCGGCTCCGCGGCGGGTGCGTTGGCGATGCGCAGCTTGAACGCCAGCACTGGCGCCGCCGCGTAGGGCACCGGCTCGGCGCTCACCACGGTAAACGTCAGATCAGGCATGGGCGTCGCCCTGCGCGGCGGGTCCCGGCGCCACCGGCCCGCCGCACCGTTTCTGCAACTGGGCGAAGAAGCCGTCGATCTCCCGCCAGACATCGGGGCCACCC
>JAICKM010000577.1 GCA_025927935.1 Chloroflexia bacterium
GATTGGCTGGCCTGGGTGCGCCGCAAGATGGTCTTGCGCGGCCCGGCGGGACGCGGGCTGTTCGGCGCCTGCTTCCTGCGCGACATGGGCGTGGCGACGCCTGTCGCCTTCCAGTTCACCGATAGCTGGGGGCTGGCGTTTCTCCTGCCCTTCGACCGGCCCCTGGTGCGCAAGCTGTATTCCCGCTTCCGCAAGCGGCTCAGCCGCGACAAGAGCGCGCCGGGCGGTGTGTATGTGGGGTCGGCGCCCATCTGCGAGAAGATGGAGATCTCCGACGTGGCGCTCAACACGGCCTTTGGCTTGATCGTGGCGCGGGGCCTGGGCGACCGCGCCGTGGCCGAGCGCATGGCGACCTACGCGGCGGCCACTTTCGACCGGCGCTGGGCCGGGCCGGAGTGCTTCTACGCGGGCGCGCCGCGCACTCTGCACAGCACGGCGCTCTACACGCTGGCGGGCCTCGTGGACGGCGACGGGCGCCTGCTGGAAAGCCTGTTCCACGCCCCGCGCGACCCGGCTCTAGCTACCTGGCCTTGCCTGGATAGCATTACTCTGGACGCTCCCGGCGCCCCAACCGATTGGACGCGCCATATCGGCGTGGCCGAGGCGCACTATGACGCGCCCGCCCGCACCCTGCGCCTCGCCACCGAGTGGCTGGGCGACGCCACGCCGCCCGCCGCGCCTATGCTGCTGACCTGCCTGCGGGTTCCCGCCGTGGCGCAGGTGACTTGCGATGGGCAGCGTTGGGACGACTGGACTCATAACGCGGACCTCCAGACCCTCCAGATCCGTGCGCCCGCGGGCGCGCGCCGGCAATTTACCGTCCAGTTGGCGGCTTGATGCTTGCGTCTGGCGCCGCTCCGCGGTTTGTGCGCCGGTAAAACATTTGTGGGGAAACAATTCCTCCGGAGTTTCGTTTCCTTATGCACCATTCGACGCAGGAGGCCAATCCGGTACGCTCTACGAAATGGGGTGGGGCGCGGCTGCCGGACTAATCCTTATATGCCGGAACTCAAGAGCAAGATCGAGGATGCCCTGAACGAAGGTCGTATTCTCGTGCTGGGCATGCAAGTGCTGATCGGCGCCCAATATAACTCCGCCTTCGCCAGCGGCTTCCAGAAACTGCCCGACCTCTCGCAAGGGCTGATGGTGGGCGCGCTGGCGCCGCTGCTCCTGGCGATGACCCTGATGATGGCGCCCGCGCCCTATCATCAACTGGTCGAAAAGGGAGAAAACACTCGCCCTTTTCTCGAATTCGTCAATCGCATGCTGGCCCTGGCGCCGTTTCCCTTTGCCGTGGCCCTGGGCATCGATCTCTATGTGGTCACGGAAAAGGTAGCCAGGCCGGGCTGGGGAGTTGTTGGGGGCCTGGCGGGCGGGCTGCTGGCCCTCTTTTTCTGGTATGGTCTGGAGATGCTGAGCCGGGGCCGCCATGAGCACGCCGCTGCTGCCGCCCGCCAGGAGCGCCATCAACCCGCGAAGGACACGCCGATGAACGACGACAATAAACCCAAGCCCGAAGGGGAGCATACCCCCACGGAAACCAAAGTCAAAAATGTGCTGGCCGAGGCCCGTGTGATCCTCCCAGGCGTGCAGGCGTTGCTGGGCTTTCAGATCAATACCATGCTCAGCGACGGCTTCGACAAGCTGCCGGAGTCCTCCAAATATATTCACCTGACGAGCCTTGCCCTCATGGCGATCAGCATCATCCTGCTGATGACCCCAGCGCCGTATCATCGTATCGTCGAGCGCGGCGAGGACACGGAGCATTTCCAGCGTTTCGCCAGCCGCCTGGTGCTGTGGGCCATGGTGCCGCTCGCGCTCGGCCTCTCCGGCGATTTCTTCGTGCTGGTGCGCAAGGTCAGCCAATCGGATCTTGGGGCCGGGGTAGCGGCGGGCGTGATGCTCTTCGGCTTCTACGTGGCCTGGTTTGGGTTCACCTTTTACCGGCGCGCGCAGCAACCGGAAGCCGCGGAAGGCTGAGCAGCGCTCCCGGCAAACGTCCCAGCCCGCACCGATCCTCCGGCGGACGCATCCGCTGGCCGCCCGCGCTATACTTATCCTGGGTAGGTAGCAGGATTGGTTTGCCGCGGAACCCATGCAACCCCCATGGAGGTATTCAGGTGCGAAGTTTACATAATCTAATTATTGTGGTCGGGCTGGCCGTTTTCACACTCTTGCTGAGCGGCTGCAACAGTGGGTTCGGCGGTACAGTCACCGGATCGGGCAACGTGAAAACCGAGTCGCGCAATGTGAGCGGCTTCCAGGCCGTCTCGCTGAGCGGGGTCGGTAATCTGACTATCGATCAAAACGGGACGGAGTCCTTGACCGTCGAGGCCGAGGATAATCTGCTGCCCTATATCCAGACCGATGTGCAGGGCAATCGCCTGATCATCGGTTCCAAGGACAACACCAGCCTCAACCCCACCAAGCCGATCAACTACCGGCTGACGGTGAAGGATCTTAACAGCATCGATCTGTCGGGCGCCGGTAAGATCACCGGCGCGGACATCAACACCCCTAAGCTGATGGTGAACGTGAGCGGGGCAGGTGATATTACTCTGACCGGCAAGGCGGATAGCCAGGATATCAACCTGTCGGGCGCGGGCAACTATCACGGCGATAACCTCGCCGGCAAAGACGTGAAGATCACCACGAGCGGCGCGGGTAGTGCGGTCGTGCAAGTCAGCGACACCCTGGACGCTACCGTGAGCGGCGCCGGCGCGGTGCGCTACATCGGCGATCCCCAGGTCAAGCAGAATGTCAGCGGCGCGGGATCGGTGAGCAAGCAGAACAAGTAGCTCTAGCGCGCAAAGGCGACCCCGGAACCGCATCCAGGGCCGCCTTTTTGTTGCCGCGCCCCGACGCCGCTCGACTTTGTGCAGGTGATGGCGCAAACCGAACAGGCGTGCTATACTGGTGCCTGTTGGACAAACTTATCAACGAGAGGTGCCGGCAATGAACAGCATCATAACCGGGTATTACCCCACATTTGAGATGTACCAGGCGCTGCGCGATCAACTGATGGAGATCCTCACCGACGCGGATCTGGCCTACACGCCGGGCGGCGCGAACCCGCCGCTGGGCGCGCTCTGCCGCGAACTGGGCGAGGTAGAGTACGCGTACATCCAATCGTTCAAGACGTTCACGCTCGATTTTTCGTACCGCAACCCCGAACCGGGCCTGGAAACCAGCGTGGCGCGTTTATCCGCCTGGTACGCCGAACTGGACCGCGAGTTAAAGGCGACCATCGAAGGTCTATCCGAGGAAGACCTTCAGCAGCGCGTGGTCGACCGCGGTGGCGGCTTCACCCTTCCTCCGCAGATCAATCTGTCGGTCTATAACGAGGCGCTACTGATCTTCTACGGCAAGGTTATCGTCTACCTGCGGGCGAGTAGCAAGCCTGTTCCCCAGCAATGGGCGGACTGGCTGGGGTGAGGCAAGTGCCGCTGTAGGGGCTGGTTTCAAACCGGCCCGACGGTAAGCTGCCTCGGTAATGGTCCGTGTAGGGGCAAGGTATCCAACCGGCTCCGCGCATGGATCTGCTGTCAGATGCTCGTGACCTCGCAGATCAGGCACTTGAGATAATGGCTTTCGGGGTAGCCGAGCAGGACGGGGTGGTCCACGTTCTGGGCGCGTTCCTCCACCAGGCGCAGGCGCTTCCCGGCGTCGGCGGCGGCATCCGCCACCACGGCGCGGAACATCTCCGGGCTGACGTGGAACGAGCACGAACAGGTCACCAGGAAGCCGTCGTCGGGGATCATGCGTAAGGCGCGCAGGTTGATCTCCTTGTAGCCGCGCAGCGCGCCTTCCACCGAGGCGCGGTTCTTGGCGAAGGGAGGCGGATCGAGGATCACCAGGTCGAACTGCGCGCGCTCGCCGTTCAGGCGCTTGAGCACGTCGAAGGCGTTGCCCGCTTCCCAGGTGACGCACTCGGTCATGCCGTTGAGCCCCGCGTTCTCGGCGGCCAGGGCCAGCGCATCCTCCGATGAGTCCACGGCCAGCACACTGGACGCGCCGCCGGCCACGGCGTTCAGGGCAAAGCCGCCCACGTTGCAGAAGCAATCGAGCACACGCGCATCGGCGCTATAGGGCCGGATCGCCCGCCGGTTGGCCTGCTGGTCGAGGTAGTAGCCGGTCTTCTGCCCGGTCGCCACGTCGATTGCCAGGCGCAGCCCGTTCTCCTCGATCACCAGGCGGGGATCGAACTCGCCCCAGAGCGGACCGGTCCGCAGGTCCACGCCCTCCAATCCGCGCACGGGCGCATCGTTGCGCGCGTAGATGCCCACCGGATCGAGCACCGTGTGCAGGGCTTCCACGATCTCGCGCTCCCAGCGGTCGATGCCCAGCGTGAGCGATTGCAGCACCAGCACATCGCCGAACTTGTCCACGATCAGCCCCGGCAGGAAGTCGGCCTCGCCGAAGACGACCCGGCAGCAGGTGACATCGGGCAACAGGCGGCGGCGGTAGGCCCAGGCGCGCTCGATGCGCCGCGCGAAGAAGGCGCCGTCAATCGGCTCGTCGCGCTGGGTGAGCACGCGCACCACGATCTGCGATTGCGGATTGTAGTAGCCGCGGGCCAGGAAGTGGCCGCGCGTGTCCATCACATCCACAATGTCGCCGGGGTTGGGGCGGCCCTGGCTCCTTTCGATCTCGTTGCCGTAGACCCAGGGATGGCCCTCCAGC
>JAICKM010000848.1 GCA_025927935.1 Chloroflexia bacterium
GTCGAGAGCTTCGTCGGGTCGCCGCCCTCCTGGCGCAGGAACGCGCTCAGGTCGCCCACCGGGTGGATGGGCAGATCGCCGTTCACATGCGAATAATAGGCCGTGCCGGGGTTGAGTTCGGAGGTGTAGAGTTTATCGTTGAGGTAGACGTTGGGGTAGAGGCCCCACTCTTCCAGCAAGGCGATCACCTCCAGCGCCAGGGCCTGGGCCACGGGCCGGTGGAACAAGACTTCCTCGCTCACCGGGTCCTGGACCAACGCGCCCTGATAGCAGATCAGCGGCGTGGTGATATTGAGCGTCGCGGCGTGAACCCGCGCCGACCGAAACATGCGCCCCGTCGCCAGGGTCACATGCACGCCGCGCGCCTGCGCGGCGGCAATTGCCGCCCGGTTCGCCGGGCTGACGATCAAGTCGTCACCGAACAAGGTCCCATCCAGGTCTAATGCAACCAATCGAATCATGTCTGTTTCCTTAGTGATCAGTGGTCAGTAGTCAGTTGAGACGGATGTTGCGCGCTGAGCGCAGTTTAAATCTTATTAACCGGCCCTTTGCGCCCGAAGCACACGCATCGTCTCCTGCCTCATCCTGCTCATCCGCCCCCGATCACGCCTTTCCCAACTGATCACTGACCACTGATCACTGATCACTCGTCTGCACACACAGGATGCGGTCGCGGTGTTCCAGGTCGTGCAGCACGCGAAGTTCGGCGCCGGGGAAGGCGGCGGCCGCCGCGGGCAGGAGCCAGGGCGCCTGGTCCCAGCCGATTTCGAGGGCCAGGAAGCCGCCGGGCCGCAGCCAGCCGGGCGCCCGCGCCAGGAGGCGCAAGATGAGACCCGTGCCGCGCTCACCGCCTCCGGACAGAGCCAGCGCCGGTTCCCAGGTGCGCACCGCCGGCTCGACTTCGTCCAGCACGGTATAGGGCAGATTGGCGACAATGCCCTGAACCTGCTCCGGCAAGGGGTCGCCCAGGTCGCCGGCCAGCAGATGGAAGCGCGGATCGCCGGCCAGGCCGTGCGCCGCGACGTTGGCGGCGGCCACCGTCAGGGCGTCGGACGAGATGTCGCAGGCGTAGACGCGCAGGCACGGGCGATGGAGCGCCAGGGCAATGGCAATCGCCCCGCTGCCGGTGCCGAGGTCGGCCACCGGACCAACCGCATCCGCCGGTAAGGCGTTGAGGACCGCACCAACCAGTTCCTCGGTTTCGGGGCGGGGGATCAGGACGCGGCGGTCCACCTGGAAATCAAGACCGTAGAAGTCCTTGTGGCCCACCAGGTAGGCGACGGGTTCGCCGGCCAGGCGACGGCGCAAGAGGGCGCCGAAGGCGTCGAGCGCATCGACCGGCCAGGGATCGCGCAGCCGGGCATAGAGTTGGGCGCGGCTGATATTGAGGACGTGCGCCAGCAGAACATCGGCGTCGAGCCGGGGCGTGGGCGAGCCGCCTGCCCGCAAAGCATCGGCGGCGGCATGGAGCATATAGCGGATCTCCAGGGGCGGCGGGGCCGAACTGTCGGCTGCCGCCCAGATCGCCTCATACTCCGGCGTCATTCGTTTGTATCGTCGCTCAGGCCCTCGTTCTCCAGCCGCGCGGACTGATCGGCGACCTGCAACTGCTCGATCATATCGTCGATGTTGCCCGCCATGATCGTCGGCAGGTTGCTGAAGCTGGCCTTGATGCGGTGGTCGGTGACGCGGTCTTGCGGGAAGTTGTAGGTGCGGATCTTCTCGCTGCGGTCGCCGGTGCCCACCTGGACAATGCGCGCCTCGCCCAGTTCGGCCTGCCGCTGGCGCAACTCCATGTCGTACAACCGGGCACGCAGCACGGCCATCGCTTTGTTGCGGTTCTTCAGCTGCGACTTCTCGTCCTGGTTGGTGACGACGATTCCGGTCGGCAGGTGGGTGATGCGCACAGCGCTGTCGGTCGTGTTCACGCTCTGCCCGCCGTGCCCGGTCGAGCGGTAGATGTCGATCCGCAGGTCGGCGGGATTGATCGCGACCTCGACCTCCTCGGCCTCGGGCATCACGGCCACCGTGGCCGTGGACGTATGGATGCGCCCGCCGGATTCGGTGGAGGGGACGCGCTGCACGCGATGGACGCCGCCTTCGTACTTGAAGTGGCTGTAGGCGCCCCGCCCGCGCACCTCGAAAATAACTTCTTTCAGCCCGCCCTGCTCGGCCTCGCTGATTGAGTGGAGTTCGGTTTTCCAGCCCTGGCGCTCGGCATAGCGCTGGTACATGCGGTAGAGTTCCCCGGCAAAGAGCGCGGCTTCCTCGCCGCCCGCCCCAGCGCGGATCTCGATGAACACGTTCTTTTCGTCGTTGGGGTCGCGCGGCACCAGCAACTGCCGGATCAGGTCGGCCTGCTGGTCACGCCGCTGCTTGAGCGCGGGCAACTCCTCGCGCGCCAGCGCGGCCAGCTCCGGGTCGTTCTCGTCCATCAACGCTTCGTGCTCGCCGATCTCCTGATCCAGCCGGGCGTGCTCGCGGTACGCTGTAACCAGCGGCTCGATCTCCGACCGCTCGCGGGCCAGCCCGGCGATCTCGTCAAAGTCGCCACGCTCCGCCGCCTGGGCGATCAGCTCGTCCAGTTCCCGATAGCGCTTATCAATCGATTCCAGTTTATCAAACATTAGTTTTGTGGCCTCAACCTATAGGGAAAGTATCAGGTAATTATACCCGCCCGGCCTACCAGGCGTCAAACGCGGCGATCAGTGGTCAGTGATCGGTGGTCAGTGATCAGTGGGACGTACCGCTGTCTCCTGGTGCAGCGTTCAGTGGCGGGGTAAGGCGAACGATAGCAGTCGCAGAGAACGGGGAATTGAGGGTTATATGACGATGATCAGGCTTGTATTAAACCGCAATTGTCATTCTGAGCGCAGCGAAGA
>JAICKM010000523.1 GCA_025927935.1 Chloroflexia bacterium
CCCGACAGCACCACGCTGGCCCAATCAAACCCGATGCCCTCAATCGGGCGCGCCCGCGCCCCCGCCGTCACCAGTCCGGCATGTGCCAATACTTTCATGCCCCTGCCTCCCTTGCCGCCCTGAGCCGGCGGCGATTTCGCCCCCTATTTTAACACAGTGCGCGACGGGCTGTAAAACGGGGCCAGGCGCGCGCCCGGCCCCGCGCCGGAAACAGAGGAGCCGTGGCTCTATGCGGGGAATGAATGTTGCTATATAATGATATGAGGCCCGGATGCGGGAACCATGCGTCTGTTCCGGAATGCTAGTTTGTTGATGCCGGAAAGGAGCGCCCCTTATGCACGCCGTCAGGCACGAACTGCCGCTCTCTTTGGAAGAAGGCTCGTTGTCGAGCCGGGACGCGACCTGGGGACCGATGCACGTCGTCTTCCAGTCGTTGCCGGCCAAGTGGACCGATGCCGGCCTCTTCGCGGACGCCCCGACCGGCGAGTGCCCCTGCCCCCACTGGGGCTATATGGTGCGCGGCACGATGCGCATCACCTATGCGGACCATGACGAGCTGGTGCACGCGGGCGCGGCCTATTATATTCCACCGGGCCATACGATCCGCGCAATCACCGACTGCGAACTGGTGGAATTTAGCGCCGAAGACGCGTATCAGGCGGCGCTGGCGATTGCCGCGCGCACCGTGGGCGCCGGGGCCGGCGGCCCGGCCGGGCCGCCCATGGCGGCGATACCAGAGGACGAGGCCGCCTGGGTGCATTAACCGGCAACGATCCGCCGCCTGGCAATTGCAAACTTGCTTCGCTTGATCAGAGCGAAGCATCTCCGTCTGGTCTCCATCGCGGCGCGACTCTTCGCTCTGCTCAGAGTGACAGTCTTATCCGTTACGGACCACTGACCCCTGACCACTCGTCGTCATTCAGCACTCGTCCGGGGGCAGGATTCTTGCTGCATTCGGACAGCAGGCCGCCCCCTGGCGACTACAGGGCCGCTGACAGCCCATGCAAGAAAGGCCATACATGGCGCACGATTCCGCTTCGACTAACCGCCTGGCGCACGGGCCGCTGAACTGGGCCATCCGGCTGCACGAGGCGCTCTACCGCCGGACCGGCGGGCGTCTCGGCGGGCGCATGGGGCCGCTGCCCACGTTGCTGCTGACCACCACCGGGCGCAAGTCGGGCCAACCGCGCACCATCCCGCTCATCTATTTTCCGGCGGGCAACCGGCTGGTGATCGTCGCCTCGAACTGGGGCCAGGATCAGCCGCCCGCCTGGTATGTGAACCTGCGGGCGCACCCGGCGGCCACCGTGCAGATCGGCGACGCGCACCGGCCCGTGCGCGCGGTCGTCGCGCCGCCGGCCCTGCGCGCCCGGCTCTGGCCGCAGTTGGTTGCGCGCAACCCGGCCTATGCCGGGTACGAGCGCAAAACCGACCGGGAAATCCCGGTGGTCATTCTGTATCCGGTGACATAGGCGGCGCCGGTCGTCGCGGAGGCCCGTTATGCAGCGCATTTACAGTGGTAGCCTGTTCCTGCTGGGATTCATGGTCATGATTCTCACGTCGTTTACCGCCTTCTTCCGTGTCACGGATGTCGATCCGGCGGGCAACACCGGCATGGCCTTCTTTGGCCTGCTGCTTTGCTTGATCAGCTTCTTTTTCCTGGCCTCCGGCGGTGGCGTGGTGCGCGGCGGGCCGCAGTGGCGCCTCTATAGTGTGATCCTGTTCGTGGCCGGGCTATATAACATGGTGCTGGGCATCCTCACCGTGTTCTTTCGCCTCACCCCGGCGGACCAGGGCACGGCCGTGTTGCAGACGTTTGGCGGGCTGGTCCTTTGCCTGATCTCCGCGTTCACCCTCTCCGCCGCCGCGTCCGCCGAGCGGACACCCGACTTCGACCGCCAGGGGACGTATGAGGAGTTGTGATCGGGAGGGGGCGCATGCAGTACGGGCTGGAACTCTCGAACGCTGATTTCGCCGGGGATGCGCGCACGCTGGCCGACCTGGCCGCGCTGGCCGAGGCCGCGGGCTGGGACGGCGTCTTTCTCGAAGATTACATCGTCCACTGGAGCGGCCCCGCCGCCCCGACCTACGATCCGTGGGTGGCCCTGGCCGCGATGGCGATGCGCACGCAGCGGGTGCGCCTCGGCACCACCGTCACGCCGCTGGCCCGGCGGCGGCCCTGGAAGGTGGCCCGCGAAACCGTGACGCTCGATCACCTATCCCACGGGCGCCTGACTCTCGGCGTCGGCCTGGGTGACGTGAGCGACCCCGGCTTCGGCGCCGTGGGTGAAGTGACGGACGGCAAGGCCCGCGCCGGGCGGCTGGACGAGGCGCTCGACGTGATCGTGGGCCTCTGGAGCGGCGCGCCCTTTAGCTACCAGGGGGCCCACTTCCAGGTGCAGGATGTGACGTTCCTGCCGCGCCCGGTGCAGACCCCGCGCATCCCGATCTGGGTGGGCGGCAACTGGCCGAACCCCGGTCCCATCGCCCGCGCCGCCCGCTGGGACGGCTTCGTCGGCGGCAAGGTCCACCCCCCCGACGCCGACTGGCATCTCACGCCGGACGAGGTGCGCGCCCTGATCGCCGACATCCGGCGCTACCGCACGGACGATGCCCCGTTCGACATCGCCCTGGGCGGCGGCGAACCGGTCTTTGACCTGGAGCAAGAGCGGGCCATGATCCGCGCCGTGGCCGCGGCGGGGGCCACCTGGTGGATGGAGTTCGTGCCCACGTCGCTGGGCAGCCTGGAGGCGATGCGCGCGCGCATTGGGCGCGGCCCCATCCGCATCGACTAGGCCCCGCGGCGCAGCCTGGACCGCCGGGCGCCGCTGGCGTATAATGCGGAGACACCGGCGCCCGGCCGCTGGGTGCGCCGCCACCCGCCCCGCGCTGAACACCTGACATGAGGAGCAATCATCGCATGGATCAGAATCCCAAGAAGCCGGACCCCCCCAAAGCTACCCCGCAGGCCATGGGCGGCGCCCTCGCGCTCGGCATCGGCGTCGGCACGGCGATTGGCGTGGCGTTCGGCGATATGACCACCGGCGTCGCCATCGGCGTGGTCGTCGGCGTGGTCGTCGGGGGCGTCATGAGCCAGCGCCCGGCGCCCAAGGATCAGTAAGCCTCCCGCCGTAAGATAATTCCCCTTACCGAATCCTTACGTGATTGTAAACAAACGTACCCGGTGCGTGCCGTTGACAGCACCTTGAATCGGTGCTACCCTTAGTATAGTTTCGTGTACTCTCGTTCGTACCGGCGGCCACCGGTATGCCTCCGTGCGCTCTAATATACAGCACTCGAACTTCTCGCACACGGTCACTAGCGGCGCGTGAGACGGCGGGTCGGGGGTTGAACCCGCGTCTCATGACCGAGGAGAAGCCTGTAATGATCCGTATTCCGAACCGGCCCGCGCGGGCAGCGGTGCGACCGCTCTTCCTGGTACTCACCCTCCTGGTGTCCCTGCTGGGCCTGTCCGGGAGCCGGGCCGCGCCCAGCGCCACCATCACCGTCACCACCACCGGCGACACCGTGGACGCCGCCGCCGGCAACTGCGCGGCCATCACCACCGCCTCCTTGCCCGGCCCCGACGGCGTCACCAGCCTGCGCGAGGCCATCTGCGCCGCCAACAACACGGCGGGCGCCGATACCATTACCTTCGGCGTCAACGGCACCTTTACCCTGACCCGCCTCGGCGTCAACGAAGACGGTAACTCCACCGGCGACCTGGACCTGCTCTCCAATATCACGATCACCGGCAACGGCGCGGGCAACACCATCATCGACGGCAACAACAGCGACCGCGTCTTCGACATCGATCCCTTGCAGAACTCTAATGCCGTGGTCAGCATCTCCGGCGTGACCATCCAGCATGGCAGCGTCAACCCCGCCGCCATCAACCTGGGTGGGGGCGTCGCTGTCGGCCTCACCGGGATCGTCACTATCAGCAACAGCACGATCACCGCCAATCAGTCGGTGAGCGGCACCGGCGGCGGCATCGAGAGCTTCAATCGCCTGACGCTGACCAATGTAACCGTCTCCAATAATATCGCCGACGTCCAGGGCGGCGGCATTCGCGCCACCGGCCCGCTCACCATCAACAGCAGCACGATCACCGGCAACAGCGGGGAAACCGGCGGCGGGCTGTGGCTGGGGTCGGCGGCGGGCATCAGCATGAGCCTGACCGACACCACCATCGCCGGCAACCACGCCGTGGACCGGCCGGGCGGGCTGGGGGCCAACAGCGAGGACGGCGGGGGCATCGAGATCGACACCGACGGCAGCGTGACGATCCAGCGCAGCACTATCTCGGGTAACGACGCCTCGCGCAACGGCGGGGGGATCTACTTCCGCGACAACCCCGGCGGCGCCGTCGGCAGCCTCAGCCTGACCAACGACACGATTTCGGGCAACACCGCCAACAACAACGGCGGCGGGCTGTACACCGAGAGCGGGACGGTGACGGTCAACTTCAACACCATTCCGTTGAACACAGCCGACGCGGACAACACCGGCGGCGGGCAGGGCGGCGGCGCCTACGGCGCGGGCGGCACCACCACCGTTCAGAACAGCATCCTGGCGGGCAATACCAGCCGCAACGGCTCCCGGCCGGACTGCGGGCCAGGGCTGACCTCCGGCGGCTACAACCTGTTCGGCAACAACACCGATTGCCCGGCCACCACGGGTGATACAAACCTGGTGACGCTAGGGCTGCCGATCACTGCGGTGATTAACACAACGCTGGCGAACAACGGCGGGCCGACGCTCACCCACGCGCTGGTGCTGTCGTATAACAACCCGGCGATTGACACGGCGAATCCGGCGTGCGGTGTGACGACCGACCAGCGCGGCACCACGCGCCCCATCGGGCCACGCTGCGACAAAGGCTCGTTCGAGTCGCCGACGCCGCCCACGCCGACGGCCACGCCGACCAATACTCCGACCCGGACGCCGACGGCCACGCCGACCAATACTCCGACGATTACTCCCACGCCGACGAATACGCCGTCGCCGACGGTTACGCAGCCGCCGAGTGCCACGCCGACGCCGGTGCCGCCGACCAATACGCCCCTGCCCACGAATACGCCGACGCCGACCATTCCAGCGACGCCGACGCCCACCCACACACCGACCAACACGGCGACGCCCACTATTCCAGCGACGCCAACCGGCACCAACACGCCGTCGAACACGCC
>JAICKM010000497.1 GCA_025927935.1 Chloroflexia bacterium
ATACCATGGCGCGCGGCAAGGCCGAGGGCGCCGATACCGCCTGGCAGCTAGTTGCTGCCGCCCATGCCACCTGGATCAAGCTGCTCTGGCCTGACCACCACCGCGCTGATGCCGAGCGTGCCCGCGCCCTGGGCCTCAAGGTGCTGGTACGCGCGCCCGGCGAAGGTTACCCGGCCCCGCGCGACGTGCAGGCGATCATCCAGGAGTTTCGCGGCGTCTGCGACCTGATCGAGGTGGGCAACGAGCCGGCGCCCAACAGCCAGTACTCCACCTGGGACCAGACTTACTGGAACCATGCGTGGTATCTGGAGAATGTCTGGCAGCAATGCTCTGATGCCGCGCACGCCGCCGGGATTCTGCTCTGCGCGCCGGGCTGGCAAGGCGAGAAGGAGCCGCCCACCCCGGACTCGGTCAGCAGCCAGGCGCTCTCCGACCGGCTGCGCCAGGTATATAGCGCTTACGATGCGATCGCCGTCCACGCCTACGACTCGTTCAACCTCGACATCCCCCCGGTGATCGACCGCATCGCCCGCTGGCATAGCGTGTTCAACAAGCCGATCTACATCACCGAGTACGGCATCGCGGCGCGCGTGCTGCCGGGCGCGGGCGCCACCGACAGCGATGCGGTCAAGGTGCAACGCTATGTCGCCTTCCTGCGCCGGCTGGCGACGCGCGATTACATCAAGGCGGCGTTCCTCTTCATCCTCAACGGCACCGACGACTTCGCCTGCTTTAACGCCGGTGGCTACGACCCCAACGGCGCCAACAGCTACTGGCTGAGCGCGGCGGCCTATGCGCTGCTGGGCAACACCCTGACCAGCGCCTCGCGCGACCTGGAGCCGCTGCCGCCGCTGGATCGCGGCCTGGGTGGCGACCTGAGCCAGGGGCTGGCCGTACATGTCGGCGCGGGCGACCGGCCCCACGGCCCCGACTACCCGATTCAGAGCGTGCCCACCATCAGCCCGGCCGTATATGCCTCGGTGCTGCAAGCACACAAGAGTCCCGCGCTGCAGGAAGCCGATGTGCTCGACTACTATCGCGCGGCCACGGCGAAGGGCATCAACCCCGCCGTGGCGCTGGCTTTCTTCGAGCACGAGAGCGTCTGCGGCACATTGGGGCCGGTGGTCGATGCCGGGGCCAAGAACTGGGGCAACCTGCGCCCGCGCAACGACGGCAGCATTGGCCGGGCGGTGCGTAAAGTCAGCACGCAGTATGGCGTCTTCCGTGGCTATAACCGCTACCTCGACAGCTTGCGAGACTGGTGCGACCTGATGCTCTCCGTCTATCAGGGCATGTCGATCCGCCAGGCGCTGAAGATCTACGCGCCCGCATCCGACCAGAACGACCCCAACAGCTACGCCGCTATTGTGCTGGGCCGGCTCGCCAAATGGGACCAGGCCAGCGGCGACTTTGACGTGCCGGGCACTGCGCCGGTCCCTGTTCCGGTCCCGACCCCGGCGCCCGCGCCGGTCGCGCCTGCCGCGCAGAACGGCCCCGCGGATTATCCCTTGTTGGCGGCCCCGACGATCAGCGCCGCCGCGTTCACTGCCGCGCTGGCCGGCAGTCCCGCCCTGGCCGAGGCGCCGGGCGAAGCGTACTACAACCTCTGCGTGAGCAACGACGTGGACCCCGCCGTGGCGCTGGCCTTCTTCCAACAGGAGAGCAACTGCGGCCTGCTGCCCGGCGCCGCCGAACACAAAAATTGGGGCAACCTGTGGGATGCCCAGGCCAACGCGCTGGGCACGTATGACACCTGGCTCGACGGGTTGCGTGACTGGTGCGCACGTTTGCAGCGCCCGGCATATACGGCCCATGGCGCGCCGACTATCGCATCCATTGTGCCGATCTACCAGCCCGCCGGAGCCAGGCAGAACGGCAACGACTGGTATATCGCCCGGCTGAGCGCCCGTATCGGCGGTATGCAGGGGACGTGAGTATGACAGAACCGGGACAGGATGGCGTTTTGATTATCGGTGGCGGCATCGGCGGGCTGGCGACGGCCATCGCGCTGCGCCAGGCGAGGATACCGGCGCAGGTGTTTGAGCAACGGGCCTCGGCGGGCGAACTCGGCGCCGGGCTGACGTTATGGACCAACGCTATGCACGCGCTTGACCGGCTGGGCCTGGCCGATGCAGTGCGGGCGCGGGGCCGCGCCGGTCTCGGCGGCACCATCCGCACCTGGCGCGGCGCGCCGCTGCAGCGCATCACGCCTACCCATCTGGAGCGCACCTTCGGCTCGGCCAACGTGGCGATCCATCGCGCCGATCTGCGGGCGGTGCTGCTGGCCGCCCTGCCCGCCGGGATGCTCCACCTGGATATGCGCCTGGTGGGCATCGAGCAGGATGGCGCGGGCGTGCGCGCCTGTTTCGCCAACGGGCAGGAAGCCCGCGGCGCCGTGCTGATCGGGGCGGATGGCATCCGCTCGACGGTGCGCGCCGGGTTGTGGGGCGCCACGCCGCCGCGCTATGCCGGGTACACTGCCTGGCGCGGAGTCGCCCGCATCGCCCGCGATCCGCCGCCGGGTGCGGAGGCCGGGTTCGAGGCGTGGGGCTGCGGCGCGCGCCTGGGTGCGGTCGCCATTGGTGCGCGGCGAGTCTACTGGTTCGCCACGCGCAACGCGCCGGAGGGCGAAGCCGACTCCCCGCGCGGGCGCAAAGCCGATGTGCTCGATCTGCTGACCGGCTGGCACCCGACCATGCGCGCTCTGGTCGCCACGACGGACGAGGCGGCGATCTTGCGCCACGACATCTACGACCGCCCGCCTCTCGCCCGCTGGGGGCAGGCCCGGGTTACGCTGCTGGGCGACGCGGCCCACGCGATGACGCCCAACCTGGGGCAGGGCGCCTGCCAGGCCATCGAAGACGCCGTGGTGCTGGCCGATGCGCTGCACGCGGTGGCTGATCCGGTGTCCGGGCTGCGCGCCTACGAAGCCGCCCGTGCCCCGCGCACTGCGCAGATCGTGCGCCAATCGTGGCTGATGGGCCGCATCGGCCAGTGGGAGCAACCAGGTCTCTGCCGGGCGCGGGCCGCCGTTATGCGCGCCATGCCGGAGCGCCTGGTGCTGGCCCAGTTGGCGCCGATCCTGGGCTATCGGGTGTAACGGTCATGCCCTGGACTGCCCCAGCCTCCACAGGTGATCTGCCGCTGGACACGGTGCCGGCTCGCCTCGCCCGCCACCCGGCGGTGGACGCCGTGGCCGTGCTCGGTTCCTTTACCATCGGCACCGCCCACGCCCCCAGCGACTATGACTTGCTGATCGTGCTGCGCGAGATGCCGGTGCCGCTCGGCGTCGGCCTGACCACGATTGGCGGGCGCCTGGCCGATCTCATCTTCCTGCGCCTGGCCGCCGTGGCCCAGGTCGCCACGACCGCGGACTCCATTGTGGCCGATAGCCCCGAAGGCAAGCTGGTGCGCTGGATGGAGACGGCGCGCATCGCCCTCGACCGCTCCGGCTACCTGGCCCGCATCCAGGCGCGCGCCCGCACGGATCCGCGGTTGACCTATGCGGGTCCGGCGGATCGCTATCGCGCCTGGTTCAGCACCAACTTCAACGTGCAGCACAATCGCCGGATGCTCGCCGCGCCCGACCCGGTCTACCAGACCGCGCTGGATATCCGCCTGCTGTACAGCCTGCATGAGGTCTGGCTGGCGTACTTCCAGACCCGCGGCTTGCCCACCCGGGGCGAAAAAGCCGGCGTGCGCTACCTGCTGGCCCATGATCCCGCCTTCCTGGCCCGCTTCCAGGCGTGCCTGGCCGAGCCGGATCGCGGGCGCAAGATGGGGATCTACGAAGAACTGGCGCAAGCGGCCCTCGCGCCGTTAGGGGGTCTCTGGCCGCCCTCGGTGACGGCGATGCAACTCGACGGCGACGCCGCGGGAGCGCCCGGCGCCGTCGAGCAGGCGCTGGCCTTCTGGGAAGCCCTGGTCGCGGAGCCCCCCCGGTGACTGAGATCCTCTTGACGGAGTCGACGGGTAACGCCACTGTCGATCAGGTATTGCGCGACACCGTTGACGTTTTCGAGGCGGCCTTCCCAGGTCGCGTGCGCGGCTACTATGTCGAAGGCAGCTATGCCGCCGCGACCGGCGTGGCGACCAGCGATGTGGATTTGTCCATCGTCTTCGTGGATGCCTTTCAGGACGGCGAAGCGGCGCGCGCCCGGCAGTTGGCGGAAGCCTGTCGCCTGCTCAGCGCCGTCGAACTGGATATCGGTATGGACGACGAGGCGGCGTGGCGGGCGGGGCTGCCTCCGGCGCTCAAGTTGGCGGCGCGGCTGGTCTACGGGACCGAGACGCGAGATCGCTTCCCGCTTGTGCCCCTGGCTGCCTGGACACGGGACCGGATGCACACGTCGTACTGGCGCATGGTTCACCTGTTTGGGCGGCCCGCCATGATCGCACCACCGCTGGGCTATCCGGATCCAGATGACGAGTTCTATGGTTATCTGCGACGCACGGTCCGTCTGCCCGACGGACGCGAGGTACCCTGCACGCGCGATCTAATCCGGCTGACCGGCTGGGCGGCCACGGGCTTGCTGGCCCGGGAGGCGGACGTCTACGTGGCGCGCAAGCGCGACTGCCATCGCCTCTACCGCCTTCATATCGGCGACACCTGGACCGATCTGCTCGACTCAATTTACGAGGAGTGCTGCACCGCCTGGCACTATCTGGTGCCCGCGGACCCGGCGCCCCGGCTGCGCTTGCGGGAGATTTGTGCCCAAACCCTGGCCTTCGAGAACAGTTTCCTGGCCCGCTACAAAACCTTCCTGCCGGCAGAGCTAGGCGGCACGGACCCGGCCGGTATCCGCGAGGCGCAACGGGTGTTGCAGCGCATCCCCTATCAGGATGCAGAGGTCGTGCGGACGCTGGCTGCGGTAGCCGAAGGGCACATCCTAGATGCGGATGATAGTGATAGCGAAAGCGTGTTGCAATGACCATGCCGCAAAATAAGCCCGGCATAGAAATACGCATGGCTACAGCGGACGATGCCTCGCAGATTGCGGCTGTTCTATTGGCGGCGTTCGAGGAGTACCGAGCGGTCTACACGCCGGCTGCCTTCGCCGCAACCACGCCCACGAGCGACCAGATACAGCGCCGTATACATACGAACGAAGGGCCGGTGTGGGTGGCTCTGCTGCATGGCGTGATTGTGGGGACAGTATCTGCCGTTCCTAAAGGTGAATCCGTATATATTCGCAGCATGGCCGTCCTTCCTTCCGCACGCGGCCAGGGGATCGGGGAAGGACTGTTGCGGACACTAGAGAGTTTCGCGTCCGACTATGGTGTCAGGCGTCTATTTCTGAGCACGACCCCGTTTCTTACATCCGCTATTTGGCTTTATGCGCATTTGGGTTTCCGGACTACCGATGAAGATCCCCATGACTTGTTTGGCACGCCGCTGGTGACGATGGCGAAGCCCCTGGAGCC
>JAICKM010000214.1 GCA_025927935.1 Chloroflexia bacterium
ATCCGCGTGGACGCGCTGACCGGCAAGCGGTTCACCTTTTTCCGCGACCCCGACGACCTGCCGCTGGAGCTATACGAAGTGTGACGCCCCGGATGTTGTGCGGCCGCTCAGCCCTTCAGCCCGCCCGCCGACAGGCCGGACACGATGTAGCGGTAGAACACCAGCGAGAGCAGGATGGGCGGCAGGCTGGCGATAAAGCCGCCCGTGACCAGCAGCCCCCAGTTCACGCTATGGCGCCCGATGAACTCGGCCAGCGCCACCGGCAGCGTCTTCGAGGCATAGGTCGAGGTAAAAATCAGCGCGAAGAAAAACTCGTCCCAGGCGTTCAACAGCGTGAACACTGCCGTGGCGCTCAGGCCGGGTACCGCCAGCGGCAGCGCCACGCGCAGAAACGCCTGGAAGCGCGACGCCCCGTCGATGCGCGCCGCTTCCTCCAGTTCGCGCGGCACGCTCTGGAAGTAACCGGCCATGATCCAGACCACAAACGGCAGGCTGAACGTCGAGTAGGCCAGGATCAGCGTGAGCACCGTGTCCAGCAGTTGCGCGGTCTTGAACATGCGGAACAGCGGGATGATCAGCGACACGGCGGGCAAAAGCTGGCTGCCCAGCACGATCAGCAGCAGGGTGCGCTTCTGGGGAATGTTGAAGCGCGCGAAGGCATACGCGGCCATCGTCCCGAAGACCATCGCCACCACCGTCGTGCCGATGCAGACGACCACGCTGTTGCGCAGCGCCAGCAGGAACGTCGACTCGCCACTATTCTGGCCGAACGCCGCCGGCTTGAAGATATCGACGTAGTTGCCCAGCGTCACCTCGGACGGAATAAGGCGCGTCGGTAGCGTCAGCAGGCTGGCCTCGGTCTGGATGGTGCTGAGGAACAGCCAGATCATGGGCACGAGCGTATAGACCAGGTAGATCAGCAGCAGCCCCCAGCGCAGCGGGGGACTCAGGAGATTGCCTCGTCGCGTCACAGCAATACCTCAAGCATAGTCTTCGGTGCGCAACAGGCGCGTGTAGATCACGATCATCACCAGCATGAACGCCGTAATGATCCACGAGATCGCCGCGCCGTAGCCGAAGAACAGGTAGTGGAACGCCTGATCGTAATTGTAGAACGAGATGACTTTGGTGCTGTCGGCTGGGCCGCCGTTGCCGGTGAGGACGTAAATGATATCGAAGACGCGAAAGGCGCCGATGGTGCGCAGTGCCACCGCCACCAGTATGACCGGCCGCAACAGCGGTAGCGTGATGTGGCGGAACTTCTGCCAGCGGGTGGCCCCATCCACATCCGCCGACTCGTACAGGTCGTCGGAGATCGGCTGGAGTCCCGCCAGCAGCAGCAACGTCATGTTGGGCACGGTCTTCCAGGCGTCGGCCAGGATGATCATGTTCATGGTCCAGAAGGTATCGCTCAGCCAGGACTTGGGCGCCTGCAAGATGCCCAGGTTCACCAGCATCGAGTTGAACACGCCGTAGGTCGGGTTGAGGATCCACGCCCAGAGCACGCCGTTGGCGACCGTGAGCAGCGCCCAGGGCAGGATCATGGTGATGCGCGCGGCCAGGTTGCCCCGGAAGCGCTCGTTGAGCAGTATGGCGAAGAGCAGCCCCAGCCCTAGTTCCAGCCCCACCGACAGAACGGTAAAGTACAGCGTGCGCTGGATCGCATACCAGAAGTCGGGCTGGCCGAAGGCGCGGATGTAGTTGCCCAGGCCGATAAACGGCTGGCCTTGCTCGGGGTTCGCCAGGTTCGCCCGGTGCAGACTCAGCCACAACGAGTCGACCAGCGGGTAGCCGATGACGAGCAGCAGCACCAGCAGCATGGGCGCCAGCAGCGCCAAGCCAAGTGCGCGCTCGGACAACTCTCCGCTGCGGGTCGGTCGAGCGGCGGGAGCGACAGCGGTGCGTTCCATGACGAACCCCTTTGCGCTATAGTAAGGACATGGGCGCCGTGCTACGGAGCGTTAGTCGCCGCGTTCACTTCTGCGGCGGCAGCGTCCATGGCTTCTTTCGGACTGACCTTGCCGAGCAGCGCCTCGTGCAGATGCTTCTGGATAATATCCGACTTCTGCGCGTACCCCGGCACCTGCGGGCGGACGGCCAGGTATTTGAACTGCTCGCCGTAGATCGGGAAATCCTGCACCTTCTGTTGCAGATCCGGGTCGCTATAGAGCGAGGACAGGATCGGATAATCTCCGGCTTCCAGCGCCGATGCCTTCTGCCAGGCCGGACTCGCCATGTACTGGAGGAGCTTCCACGCCGCGTCCTTGTGCTTGGCCTGCTTCAAGATGGCCCAGCCCTCGGAGCCGTTCACGCTGGAGCTACGCACGTCGGCGCTGCCGGGCAGCAGCCCCACCTTCACGTTCGGCGCCGCCTTCGACTTGTCCGGATTGTTGTCGTCGGGCAGGTCGCCCTCCCAGTTATAGGTCAGCGCCACGGTTCCCGTGCGGAAAGCTTTCTGCACGTCGGATTCGGTATACTCCAGGGACGCCGGGTCGGCAGCTTTGTACTTGTAGAGCATATCGACCATCCATTGCAGCGCCTCGGTGCCGCCCTGGGTGTTGAACACGGCCTTGCCGTTGTCATCGAGAATCTGCGCGCCCTTCTTCGTGTACATGATCGCCACCCAGTCGCAGATCAGGCTCTCGGCCTGCTTCCACGACCAGACCGAACCCCACTGGCCAGGCTTGGTCGCCGCTTGGGCCTGCTTGGCAAACTCATCCAGGGTCGTCGGAGGCTGCGAGAAGCCGGCGTCCTGGAGCAGCTTGGCGTTGTAGAACAGGTGCTTGGCGCTATTGTACCAGGGCATGCCGTACAATTTGCCCTGGTACATCACCGCGCTCAGCGACGACTGCGGGATGTCTTTCTTCTGCGCGTCGGTGATGCGGTCGCTCAGATCCTCGACCCACCCGGCGGAGGCAAACTGCGCCGTCCAGATAGTATCCATCTCGATCACATCGACATCGCCGCCGCCCTGGACGGTGGTGTTGATCTTGTCCAGCAACTCGTTGTATTGCACCTGCACCTGGTTGACTTTGATCCCCGTCGCTTTCGTGAATTCGGCGATCCGCGGCTGGCGCAGGTTATCAGTGTCGGTCCACAGCATATTGACGACCTGATCACTGCCGCCCGCCGCCGGAGCAGTGGTATCGGTCGCTCCTGCCGCCGGGGCAGTGGTATTGGTTGCCGCCGCTGCCGGGGCAGTGGTATCGGTCGCCGCCGCTGCCGGGGCGGTGGTGGCCGCGGCCTGCGGTACCGCCGTGCTGGTGGCTTCCGCGGCCGTGCCCCCGCAGGCTGTCAGTAGCAGACCCAGCAGGGCGATCCGCCCCAGCAGGTCCACTCTGCGGAGAATGGTGCGCCGGTTGATCTTGCCTCCTTTGTTGTCCCGAAACATGGCACTGGTTCCTTTCTGCTAAAAGACCGCTCGCCCGCGACTCGCGGAGCACTCGTAAAGGAACGGGAGCCTGATTGGCCGCATCAGGCAAAGAACTGACGCCGGTGGCCCTTGTAGGGGCCGGTGGCAACCCGGCCCCGGCGGACCCCTCGGCATTACTGCCGTGCCCCGCTACGGGCACCCGCACGACTGCCGGATCACCAGCTCCGTCGGGAGCACGATCTCCGGCGCCGCCCCGCCGGTGGTGATCAGTTGCACGAGCTGGCGCACCCCTTCCCGGCCCACGCGCTCGGTGGGCGCATGTACCGTCGTCAGCGGCGGCGTGAGATAGCGCGCCACCCGCGTGTCGTCAAAGCCCACCAGCGCCACATCCTGCGGCACCCGCTTCGCGCCCTCGCCCAGCGCGATCAACGCCCCGCCCGCCGAATCGTCGTCCGCGGCAAAAATGGCGTCGAACTCCCGCCCCGCCGCCAACCAACCGGCAACCACGGCCCGCGCCCGCGCCTCCCGAAACTCCCCGCTGTCCACCAGTGCCGGGTCGAACGGGATACCGTGCGCCGTGAGCGCCTCCCGATAGCCTTGCTCACGCCAATAGGAGTCCTCGTTGCCGGCCGGGCCACTGAGAAACGCAATCCGCCGGCGCCCATGCACGGCTATCAGATGTGTGACGACTTGCCGGGCGCCGTTCCGATTCTCGATGACGATAGCGGGGATCGGCAGCGCCGGCGGGGCCGACCGGTAGAGCAGCACGACCGGAAATCCTTGCCGGTGGAATCGACTAACCTCCGCGATATTGACATTATCGGTGAAGATCAAGAGTCCATCGGTGTTATGCGGGCCAAGCGGCCGGCGCAAGGCACGGCGCGAGTCGTCGGGGTACTGGGTGGAAATGAGGAGGTCGTACCCCGCTTCGCGCGCGGCTGATTCGATGCCGCGCAGCATGGGTGAGAAGAACTCGACGCCGATCTCGGGTAGCAGCACGCCCAGAGCCGTCGTCTTACCCTGGGCGAGATTACGGGCGGCGGCCTGCGGCACATAGCCCAGCTCGGCAACCGCGGCCAGCACCCGCGCGGTGGCCGCCTCGCTGACATTCACCGTCTGATGCAGGACCCGGCTGACAGTAGCAATCGACACTCCCGCGCGGCGGGCAACATCCACAGCCGTGACGGGCGCTTTCGGCCGTGTCTTGGAAGCCGGCATAGCCACCTCAGCAGGGATCGAGCTTGTGTTATGAATGCGCATTCAGCATAGCAGAATAAGATCCGGCTGTCAATAGGGTCCGCCCCATATCCGTTCACGGGTTCGCCACGAAGGAACGAAAAACACGAAGACGATTTATGATAGTCTTGTTCTTCACATACCTCGTGTCTTCACGATGCATAATAAGGGTGTAGGGACCGGTTTGAAACCGGCCCGCCCGTCCCTCATAGCACATCGAAGCCCAGAATTTGCTGCGCCAACAAACCCACCCCCAGCAGCAAGAGCACGATGCCGGAGACCAGTTCCGCGCGGCTGCCCAACCGCACGCCGAGCCGCCGGCCCAACGCCAGGCCCAGGAACGTCAGCGCGAGCGCCTGGACGGCGATGTAGGCCAGTGCCGGCCCGATCGCCACCTGCAACACGCCCAGCGAGAACCCCACCGCCAACTCATCCAGACTGATGGTGAAGCCAGTCCAGAAAAGGCGCGGTCCCTCGACGGCGGCCAGGGCGGGCACGGCATCATCGTCGTCCTCGCCCAACGCCTCGCGCACCGCCAGTCCGCCAACGACGATCAAGACGAGCGCCGCCGCATACTCGGCCAGTGCGCCGAGCGTGCTGCTCAGCGTTTGCCCGATCAGCAGCCCCACCAGCGGCATCAACCCCTCGAACAGCGCAAAGGTGATCCCCACGCGCAGCCACCGGGCGCGGGGCAGCCCGGCCAGCCCCAGGCCCACGGCGACGGCCAGTGTATCCAACCCCAGCGAGACAAACAACAGGATTGCGGCGAGCATCACGAACCTACCCTACGCCGAGGCCGTTAGCCAGGGCGGCGGCCCCGCCGGCTTGTCGCCGCGCACGATAATCGCCGCGTTTCCGCCGCCCATGCCCACGCTGATCGAGAGCGCGAGATCCACCGGCATCTGCCGCCCCACGCCGGGCACATAATCCAGGTCGCACGCGGGGTCAGACACCTCCAGCCCGTGCGTCGGCGGCACATAGTCCCAGCAAGCGGCGAACAGGGTCGCCAGCAGTTCGACCGCGCCCGCAGCGCCGAGGCTGTGGCCCACGCTGCCTTTAATGCTGCTCACCGCCATGGCCCGCGCGTGCGCGCCGAACACCTGCTTCAGCGCATTGGTTTCCGCCAGGTCGTTGATCCGGGTACCCGTGCCGTGTGCGTTGGCGTAAGTGATGCGCTCGGCGGGCACCCCGGCATCGGCCAGCGCCTCGCGCAAACAGGCGATCAGGCCGGGCGGACTCGCCACCGGAATGTCGGTCATATCATATGCATCGGCCCGCTGCCCATAGCCCAGGATCTCGCCATAGATGCGCGCGCCCCGCGCCAGCGCGTGATCGCGTTCCTCCAGCACGAACACCGCCGCCCCTTCCCCCAGCACCGTGCCGTCGCGGCGCAGGTCGAAGGGCCGGCAGCACCCCGACCGCGACCCCGTCTGGTTCTGGGCAAAGCCCGCGGCGACGATCTCGCTCACGCCGGCCTCCGCGCCTCCCGCCAGCATGATCTCGGCCCGCCCATACTTGATCTTCTCATACGCGGCGATGATCGACTCGGCGCCCGCCGCGGTCGCCCCGCTCACCGTGACAAGGGGACCCGCCAGGGCGAAACGGATCGAGATCACCGAGGTAGGAGCGTTCGGCATGGTCATGCCGAACAGGTGCGGCGACACGCCCCGCGCGCCTCGGGCCTGGAGTTGCGCGAACTGCTCGGCCAGAATCGCCGTGCTGGGATAGGCCGTGCCGACCGCCACCCCGTAACGCTCCTGCCGCTCGGCGCTGCGTAGCCCGCCCCGCAACTCCTGGCGCGGCAGATCCAGCCCGGCATCGCGCACCGCCATCTCAGCGGCGGCCAGCGCAAACTGCTGCACAGGCGCCAGGATGCGGGCATCGCGGGCGCTGATCCCATAGGTGGCGGGATCGAAGTCCTGCACTTCGGCGGCGTATTGCAGCGGCGAGCGCGCCGGATCGAAGCGCGTTGCGCGGCGCACGCCGGTTTCCCCGGCCACCAGGCGCGCGAAAAACGCCTCCGCCGTATTGCCGAGCGGGGTAATCGCCCCCACCCCGCTGATCACTACCCGTCTACCTTCCATCTCTCCCTCAGTTTCTTGTCCTCTAGTTCTTTAGCTCTAGGGATATGTCCCCTAACTCTGGCCCTGTATAAGCCGGGCACGGGCCGATGGCGCCTCCATATTATACCGGGTACGCAAAGCCACCGGGCGGCCCTGCCCTGACAACCGTGCATCACTGCACTGCGAAGGAACGAAGCACGCGAAGATTCTTTATATCAGTCGTGTTCTTCGCGCCTTCGCGTCTTCGCGGTGCATTAACGGCCCTGATGATCGAGGGTCAGCTTGCCCCGTTGATCTGCGCCCAGGGATGGCCTATAATACGGCCACCCCTGGGCACCGGCCTTGACGAGAAGGAGAATAGCTATGCCGAATTATGGGCAGGAAGCACAGTTGGCCGTCTACGGCAACCCGCAGCCGCCGGCGGACGAACGGCTCCCCTTTGCCGTGGAAGAGTGGGAACAGCGGGCGCGCGCCGTTCTCGCCGATGGACCGTTCGGCTACCTGGCGGGCGGGGCCGGGGCCGGCGACACCATGCGCGCCAATCGCGACGCCTTCTATAAGTGGCGCATCTGGCCGCGCATGCTCCGCGATGTCGGAGACCGAGATCTGCGTATCGAAATCCTGGGCATGTCCCTCCCCGCCCCCTTCTTGCTCGCGCCCATCGGCGTGCTGGGCATCGCGCATCCCGACGGCGAACGCGCACCCGCCCGCGCCGCCGCTTTGACCGGCATTCCCCTCATCTTGAGCACCGTGTCGTCCGTCACCCTGGAAGAAGTCGCCGGGCTCATGGGCGGCGCGCCGCGCTGGTTCCAACTCTATCCCGGCACCAACCGCGACGTGATGAGCAGCATGTTGCGCCGGGCCGAAGCCGCGGGCTACAGCGCCGTCGTCGTCACCCTCGACACCACCATGCTCGGCTGGCGCGAGGTCGATTTGCAGCAGGCGTATCTGCCCTTCGTGCAGGGCCAGGGCCTGGCGAACTACTTCTCCGATCCCGCTTTCCGCGCCGCCCTGCCCCGGCCTCCGGAGGCAGATCCGCGCAGCGCCATTCTCTACTTCCTCAGCATCTTCGTGAATCCCCGCTTCTCCTGGCCCGACATCGACTTCTTACGCACGCAAACCCGGCTGCCCATTTTGCTCAAAGGCATCCTGCACCCCGCCGATGCCGCCCTGGCGCTGGACCACGGCGTGGACGGCATCATCGTCTCCAATCATGGAGGCCGCCAGGTCGATGGCGCGACGGCGGCCCTGGACGCGCTGCCGCTCGTCGCGGAGGCCGTCGCCGGGCGCGTGCCCGTGCTCATGGACAGCGGCATCCGCCGCGCCGCCGACGTGCTCAAAGCCCGCGCGCTGGGCGCCACCGCCGTCCTGCTGGGGCGGCCTTACGCCTACGCGCTCGCCGCCGCGGGCGAGGCGGGCGTCCGGCAGGTGATCCGCAACCTGCTGGCCGAGATCGATCTCGAACTCGCGCTCTCCGGGCGCCGCTCCCTGGCCGAAGTGGACCGTTCGCTCCTGGACCCCTCCGCGCCGGAGACGGCCACCCGGCCAACCTGATCCGCGGATCGTGTAGCCGGCGCAGGAGTATTTACGTGCAAGCGGGCCATGCCGGCGATGATGTGCGTCAGTCAGCCACCGGCCCCACCCCGCCAAATCACCGTGGTTCGCTGCTTGTACGTTGCGGTCAGCCGCGATAGCACTCCGCCAGGACGTGGAACGCTGCCTTCGGCTCCCAGGTCATATCAGGATAACTGTGGCCGAACCGATCCTCGTACACCGTCACGATGCCATACGACGCCCTGTCGAGGTCTTGGCGCGGCTCCTCGCGGTGGGGCAATTGGTACTGGACGAAGGTGAACACGAACGCACTGTCGATCCCTGCCGCCATGAAGATTTCCAGCAGGTCGCGCAAGTACGTCGCCTGCTCGTCTTCATCGCGCACGTAGTCACCATCCAACCCAAGGGGTAGGGCGGTGTCGTGGTCCCACTCGATGATCTCGCCACCTCGCGCCCCCTTGTCGGCCGCGCCCTTATAGGTGGCCGACCCGAACTCGGTGATCGCGACGGGCTTACCCTGCGCGACGAGTGCGCGCATGGCGGCGCCGTACTGGCCGGCCACCTCAACCGACCGGTAGTTGTCGACCGAGATGATGTCGAACGGCTGCCAGTCCACCCTCTCGAACGGTATCGCGGCGTAGGTGATCCGCCCGCCGAACCGTGCGCGGACAACCGCTACCGCCCTGCCGAGAAAAGCGTTGATGCGGGCCGGTAGCTCCACCATCCCCTCGCGCAGGCGCGGCAGGTCAGCCAGGAGTGCGATCCTATCGCCGATGGTGTCGCCGGGCAGAAATCCTCTGTTCAAGAGGCTGATCTCGCCGCCGGTGACGAGCACCACCTCGGCCCCCTGCCGGCGTAACCGCTCGGCACGTTCAGCACAGCTGGCGAGGACATCGAGCATTTCCTCATAAGTCAGGTCACAGGTAAATGGTGAGAACCAGACCTCCAGGCCGGCCTCGGCGGCGAGGCCGGCGGCGATTTCCAGCCGCTCCACATCGCCGCCGGTGATGCGTACTGCCGTGCAGTGCAAATCATCGCGGATGATCTGCAACTCCCGCTTGACGACAGCGGTGTCGAACCGTTCGCGGCTGCTCACGCCCTTGTTGATGAATCCGGTGTCGTAGGTGATTCCTTTGGCTCGCATACGTCGTGCCTTTCTTGCTCTTAATGGGGTACAGGCGGGGTGCAGCTTAGGAGCATACACTCGCGCAGGGGCCGCTTGGGTTACGGCTTGAGCATACGCAGGATGATACTCGCATCAGGGCAAAGCTGCGGGAATTGCTCCGGGTGGTGCAGGCCGAATCGGACCAGGCCGTCCAGAATGGCGATAATGGCGATCACCAGTTGGTCGGGATCGCCAGTGGCGACTTCACCTGTGGCCTGGCCCTCGACGATCAGTTGCCGTAGCTCCGCAACAAAGTGTTCGCCGCGCCGGCG
>JAICKM010000487.1 GCA_025927935.1 Chloroflexia bacterium
ACGAACGGGGCATCAACACCGTCAAGCCGATGGTGGTGGAGCAGTGGCAGAACGGCGAAAAGCAGACCGTCTGGCCGGCGGATGTCGCCAGCGGCAAGCCGCAGTGGCCCGCCCCGGCCTGGGATAAGCGGTAGCGCGGACGAGTGGTCAGTGGTCAGTGATCAGTGGTCAGTGACGAGCGGGGAGTCGCGCTTGTAACAGTCTTTGTCACTCTGAGCGCAGCGAAGAGTCTCGTCTCGTTTAGGGAAGGACGAGATGCTGAACGCAGTGAAGCATGACACTGCGGACTGGAAGGGCACTCGGCACCACAAGCAGCGGCGCGAGGAGACGGCGTGATCTGCTCTAGGGGCGGTCTCGTGTGACCGCCCTGGTGGGGCGCCCGGAGCGCCGGCCGGTGGGGCGCTGCCCCGCCAGGGAGGGACGATGGCGAGTCAAGTCGTGATCAACGGCCTGTTGCTCGGCGCGATGCTGGGGCTGGTCGGGTTGGGGTTCTCGCTGGTCTGGGGTATCCTGAACATCGTGAATCTGGCGCACTCCGCGCTGATTATGTTCGGCGCCTACCTGACCTTCTTCCTGTTCGCCCAACTCAACCTCGACCCGTTCCTGTCGCTACCGATCAGTATGGCCGCGCTTTTCGTCCTGGGCTTCGTGCTGCAAAAGTACGTCATCAACCTGGTGATGCGCGCGCCGCTGCTGGTGACGTTCGTGCTGACCTTTGGGTTCGAGACGTTCTTCACCAGCCTGGCGCGCGCCTTCTTCACGGGCGACCAGCGCGCCGTCACCCCGGCCTATAACGCCGCCGCCCTCACCCTGGGCGACGCCATCCTCAACTGGATGAAGCTGGGCGCCTTTGCTGTGGCCCTCATGCTGACCGGGGCGATGTACCTGTTCATGCGCTACACGCGCACGGGCAATGCCATCCGCGCCGTGGGCATGGACGCCGACGCCGCCCGGCTGATGGGCGTGGATGTGGCGCGCATCTACGCGCTGACCTATGGCCTCAGCGCCGCCGTGGCCGGGGCGGCGGGCACGCTGCTGTCCATGTGGTACAGCTTCACGCCCGACTCGTTCGGCATCTACAACATCCGCGCCTTCGCCGTGGTCGTCCTGGGCGGCCTGGGCAGCATCCCCGGCGCGCTGATCGGCGGGCTGGTCTTTGGGCTGCTCGATCAGGCCATCTCGACGGGCAGCATCGGCGACTTCCAGTTGGGCGCGCTCAAGGAGGCGCTGATCTTCCTGGCCCTGGTGGTCATCCTGGTGGTGCGCCCGACCGGGCTGCTGGGCAAGGAGGGCTACCGCTAGTGAACCTGCTGATCATGCTCGCCGCCCTTGTACTGAGCCTCATGGTGGCCCAGCACCGCCGCCCGGCCCTGAATCGGGTGGGGCTGATCGGCCTGGTCGCCCTGGGCCTGCTGGCGCCGTTCCTATCGAACAATCTGGCGACGCTGACCGGCGTCTACGTGGCCGGGACAGCGGCCATCGGCTGGAACATTATCGGCGGCTTCACCGGCTATGCGGCCTTCGGCCAGTCGGCCTTCTTCGGCCTGGGCGGCTACACGCTCGCGGTGATGATCGGGCGCGCGCAGGGCACCTTCGGGCTGCCCGGCTGGCTGGGCGTGCTGGTGGCGGGCATCATTCCGGCGGTAGCCGCCGTGCTCATCGGCCTGGTCGTGCTGCGCCTGCGCGGCCACTACTTCGCCATCGCCACGCTGGGCGTGGGCATCGCCGTGCGCGAACTGGTGAACAATATCGACTGCGTGGGCCTGCCGGGCAGCGCCAACCCGCTCTTCTGCCTGGGCGCAGCCAGCGGCATCATCTTGCCGCCGGTGCGCAAGGACGACCTGCGGGCCACCGACCTGGCCCTCTATTTCGCCGCCTTTGCGCTGATCGCGGGCGGCACCGCCGCGCTCTGGCTGATCAACCGCAGCAAGTTCGGCTACGGGCTGCGCGCCATCCGCGCCAACGAGGAAGCAGCGAACGTGATGGGCATCAACATCACCACGTTCAAGATCGCCGCCTTTACCGCGGGCGCGGCGCTGACGGGTCTGGCCGGGGGCGTACAGGCCATCGTCAACGGCTCAGTGCTGCCCGACCAGACCAGCATCTTCGACCCCTACCGCAGCCTGGAAGTGATCATCATCTGCCTGATCGGTGGGGCAGGCACCGTCTGGGGGCCGGTCGTCGGCACCTTCGTGCTCTACGCCTTACAAGAGGCGTTGAACGGTGTCTTCGGCGCGGGCGACTGGCGGCCCATCTTCTTTGGAGCCATCGTCATCCTGCTCGTCCTGTTCCTGCCGCGCGGCATCCTGCAATTCTTCGGCGCGCGGCAGGCGCTGGGCTGGCGGGTGCTCTGGCGCAATCTCACCGCCAACCGGATTTAGTCGGGCCACGGCAATTTCGCGCTGTAGGGGCCGGTTTCAAACCGGCCCGCCGTGGCAATGTTGCGCTGTAGGAGCCGGTTTGAAACCGGCTCGCCGCTGGAAGACATTGACGAGCAACGAGTACGGCGCGATAACTCGCGCAGCTACACACAAGAGGTCGCTGGAATCTGCGCTAGCCGGATGCAGGAGATTATGTGACTGAGACGCCAACCACGTCCGCCGAGCCGGTGCTGCTGGTCGCCGGCGCCACCAAGCTCTATGGGGGCGTGGCCGCCGTGCAGGACATCAGCTTCGCGGTCTACCCCGGCGAGATCCTGGGCCTGATCGGGCCGAACGGCGCGGGTAAGACCACACTGGTCAACCTGATCACCGGGCTGACGCCCGCCAGCCGGGGCACGATCACCTTCAAGGGGCGCTCGCTGCGCGGGTTGCCGCCGCACGTGATCGGCAGCCAGGGTATCGCCCGTACCTTCCAGGTGGTGCGCCCGTTCCAGAACCTCACCGTGCTGGAGAACGTGGCCGTGGGCGCCATGTACGGGCGCGGCGGCCACACGCGGACTGCCGCCGCCGCCTTTGCCCATGCCGCCGAGGTCTTGCGTGTGGTCGATCTGAGCCGGCAGGAGCATTTGCCCGCCGAATCGCTGCCCATCGCCGGGCGCAAGCGGCTGGAACTGGCGAAGGCCCTGGCGATGGACCCCGAACTGTTGCTGCTCGACGAAGCCATGGCCGGGCTGCGCGGGCGCGAGATCGACGAGGCGATGGCCCTGATCCGGCGCATCAACAGCACCGGCGTGACTATCCTGGTCATCGAGCATGTGATGAAGGTGATCCAGGGCGTCTGCCACCGCGTGGTCGTGCTGGATTATGGCCGCAAGATCGCCGAGGGGCCGCCCGCCGCAGTGATGCAGGACCCGGCGGTCATCGAGGCGTACCTGGGCCAGCGCTACGCCCAGACGCTGGCCCGCCAGGCCGCGCCGGGGGAGGAGCCTGCCGGTGACGAGTAATGCGCCCGAATTGGGCCGCCGCCGGGCGCCGGGCGATGCCGCGCCTCTGCTCCAGGTCCGCAAGCTGAACGTGGCCTACGGCGATGTGCAGGTGCTGTGGGACGTGGACCTCGATATTTATCCTGGCGAGATCGTGGCTCTGGTGGGGGCGAACGGCGCGGGCAAAAGCACGCTGCTGGCGACGCTCAGCGGCCTGCTGATCCCGCGCAGCGGCGAGATCCGCATGCAGGGCCAGCCGATTGCCGGGCGGCCCGCGCACACGGTCGTCGCCACGGGGATCGCCCACGTGCCGGAGGGGCGGCGCCTGTTCCCCGCGCTGTCGGTGCTGGAGAACCTGCGCATGGGCGCCTTCCTGCGCCAGGACAAGGCGGCCATCGAAGCCGACCTGGCCCATGTGCTCGATCTCTTCCCGCGGCTCAAGCTGCGCTTGCAGACCGCGGCGGGCAAGCTGTCCGGCGGCGAGCAGCAGATGGTCGCCATCGCCCGCGGCCTCATGGCCCGTCCGCACCTCTTGATGGTGGATGAGTTGTCGCTGGGCCTGGCCCCGGTGATCGTGGAAGACTTGATCGAGATTATCAACACGGTCAACCGCGAGGGCACCACGGTGCTGGTGGTCGAGCAAGACGTGCAGACCGCGCTGGAACAGGCGCACTACGGCTACGTGCTGGAAACGGGCCAGGTGGTGTTGCAGGGCGACGGCGCCGCCCTGCTGCGCGACCCCGGCATCCAGCAAGCGTTCCTGGGGCTGGCCGCCGGCTGACGGCGGGCCGGATGGGGGCAGCCGCGCGTCCCGCAAACAGGAGTAGCGGGAACGCGCGGCGATCTATCGTGTGGCTTACGCGGGCGCGCCGCCTTGCGGTTTGCCGGAGCCGTCGTCGTTGCGCGGGGTGCTGAGGCCATCGAGGAAGGCGTTGACGCCGCCCAGGGCCGCCCCGCCCACGCGCTGGCCCAGGGCGCTGCCGACCACGCCGCCCAGCATGGCGCCGACGAAGGTGCCGACGATGGGGATCGGGATCGCCACCGTGCCGACCTGCGCGCCCGCGATAACGCCCGCGCCCAGGCCGGCCAGCCCGCCCATTTGCTCATTGCGCTCTTGCTCTTTGTTCTCCATGGATAAAGCTCCTTTCGTGAAACAATGCAAGGGACTGCTGATGATTATACGCGCCGCCGCGCACGCCCGTTACAGTTTTTCGGTATAATTATCGCAACGTGATTCGCTAGATAAACCAGGACCCCTTCCTGTAACCAGGAAGGGGCCGGATGGTCCCAAGTTTACATCACCATGGATCGGTCAGCCGACAGGTGGGGGGAAGGTGTCATCCTCGCTAGGGCGAGGCCAGATCGGGTAGCGACGCGGGGCGCGACGCGCCGGTATAGAGGGGGTACAACCGTAGCGCAAGACCGACTGTCCGCACATTGGGCAATCTCCTGGTGGCAATAGGGCGCCTGTGGGAGTGGCGGATCCCCCCCTGGTGTGAAGCCGCACGGGCGCCATGCGTGTTATGAAGTTACACTGCGGTGTGTAGTTGGGATGGCGAACCTGGCCGGTATGGGTGCCAGGATCACTGGGCCGCGCATGGCTTTGCGCGACCGTAGGCGCAGAGTTGCGCCGCTCAGAGGCGCTCGCCCTGGGGAGAAGGCAACGCGCTTCGGGCTAACCTCGGTCGATCTATCCTATTAAACCACATTTTGCGGCGATTCGATCAGCGAAACCTGCCGAAGATTCGGCGGCGCGCAGTGCGGAATCTTCCGCACCGGGCGGCACGGAGGGCCACGCACCTCCCTCCGGCCCCGGCCTGGCGCATACGAACGGGGAGGCGGTATGCAGGACGACACGTTTGGCCGGTTGCTCAAGGCTGCCTTGAGTAGTATTGTGAGCCACGAGGGCAAGACGGCGCCGGTGATTGAGGCGGACCTGGGCCGGCAAATGGGCGTGGCGGGCGCTACGGTGCAGCGTTACAAAGCGGGCCACATCCCGCCCGACCCGGATCAGGTTCGCATCCTGGCCGAGGCAGCGGTCACGCGCGGCTATCTCAACCGGCAGTGGCTGGAGTCCTTCCTCCAGGTGGCGCGCTATCCGGACCCCGCCCGCCTGATCGCGCAGCTTTACCCGCCGGAGGCG
>JAICKM010000789.1 GCA_025927935.1 Chloroflexia bacterium
GCTGACCGGGGGCCGCTTCGGCGACTTCTCGGTGGGCGACAGCCTGGGCACCTTGAACTGGTGGTTGCGTGTTATCAGTGGCGCGATCTTCGGCTTCGCCGTCGTGCGCCTGGCCTATCCCTGGGTTCTGCGGGCCGTGGATGAGAGCCGGAGCGTGTACTGGGTGCCCGCGACTCCGGTGCCGCCGCTCGACCAGCCGCGGCCTGCCGCGACCTGATCATGCGCTGCCCGAAGCGCTTGTCCCGTGGTCTCGCCGTGTGGCCCTTGCCCGCGCGGCCTATTCCTCTCGCCGACGAGGTCTAACCTGTGCCTGAAAGTAACGCGAATATCTTCGTTGCCGTGCTGGCGGGGTTCCTGTCGTTTGCGTCCCCCTGCGTGCTGCCGCTGGTGCCGGTCTATCTCGGCTATATGAGTGGGACCAGCATCCAGCGGGGGCGGGTGCAGGCGGCGCGGTGGCGGGTCTTCTTGCACGCCCTCGCTTTCGTCGCCGGGTTCTCCTTCATCTTTGTGCTGCTGGGCGCCAGTGCCGGGATCGTGCGCGATTGGCTGGCCGAGTACCGCCAGCCGATCCAGATCTTCCTCGGATTTCTGCTGCTGATCTTCGGCCTGCATACGCTGGGCGTCTTCCAGATCCCGTTCCTGAACTATGAGCGGCGCCTGGAACTGCGCCCCAGCAAGAACCTCGGCTATCTGCGCTCCGTGCTGATCGGCACCGGCTTTGCTATCGGCTGGACCCCGTGTGTGGGACCGTTCCTGGGCCTGATGTACACCCTGGCGATGCAGGAGCGGACCACGGAAGCCGTCCCGCTGTTCATCGCCTATTCGCTGGGCTTAGGCATTCCGTTTATCCTGGCCGCGCTGCTGGCCGGGCAACTTACCATCTGGATGCGCAAGATCATGATGCGCTCCTTTGACCTGCGGCTGGCCGGCCGCACGCTGGTGGCGGGACTCAATCCCATCTCGCTGGTGAGCGGGGTGTTGCTGCTGTTTATGGGCGGTCTGCTGATGATGGACCGGGTGACCTGGCTGAACCAGTTCCTGCCGACCTGGACTCTTGGGATTTAATGCCATGAACCGATCTTCCTCCAAGGGGCCGGTCGACCCCGGCTTCAATGTAGAAATCCGGCGCGGGCAGCGCGCGCTCGACCAGGAGGCGGCGCCCCGCACACCGGTCGCCAAAGCAGGCCGGCGTGCCCCGGAGGCCGAGGCGGCCTGGGGCGGCGTGCGCGTCAAGCGGCGCGCGAAGGTGCAGCAGAAGATCCTGGCCGGGGTGCTGATTTTCGCGGTACTGGTCGTGGCCGGGTTCTTTGCCCTGTCCTGGTGGAGCACCCAGCCACCCGCCGGTGTGCTGGCGCGGGTCAACGGCGAGAATATCACCGTGCAGCAAGTGGATCGCGAAATCTTGCTTAACCGCGCGCTGACGGCCCTGCTGACCGGCGATGAACAGACGCTGAGCCGGTCGGCCACTGTCGAGAGCCTGATCGACCGCCGGATGCGAGCGCAGGACGCCGCCCGCGCCGGGATCAAGGTCAGCGACGCCGATGTAGAAGGGTTTGTGCAGACGCTGCTCACACGCAACGGCAAGACTATGGACGACCTGGATACGGCGCTCAAGGGCTATGGCCTGACCCGCGCCGACCTCTATGCCGACCAGCGGGATGTTGTGGCGATCAACAGCTACATCGGCCTGAATGTGGTGGCCGGGGCCACCAGCGACGATCAGCGTTCGCAACTGATGAACGACTGGATCACGCAACTGCAACAGACCAGCAAAGTTGAGCGCTTCGGCACGCCCGACGAGCCGACAGCGCCGCGCGTGGGCGCCACCGCGCCCGACTTCAAGCTGCGCGACATCAACGAAAAGATCTACGCGCTGTCGGATCTGCATGGCCGCCCGGTGATTGTCAACTTCTGGGCCACCTGGTGCGAACCCTGCCGCAGCGAACTACCGACGATCCAGGCGGCCTATGCGCGCCTCCAAAAAGCGGCGCCGGGGCCCGGACCGGGCCTGGAAGTGCTCGGCGTGGCCGTGGACAGCGACCCGTCTATCGTCAGTTCGTTCCAGCGCGAGTTCGGCTTGCAGTTTCCGCTGCTACCCGACGAGGTCGGCCAGGGCGGGGTGAAAGATCTCTACCGCGTCGGCCCCATCCCGACCAGTTTCTTTATCGACCGCCAGGGTATTGTCCGCGCGGTGAAGATTGGGGCGCTGCAAGAGCAAGATCTGACCGACGATCTGAAGCTCATCCAGTAGTCGTCTACCCCGGCACTACTGTCAGCCGGCCAGGCCGGTTTGAACCCGGCCCCTACAGCGTTAGCCCGGCCCTTTTGGTGGGCGCGGGGCCGGTTTCAACCCGGCCCTTACAGCGCGTAATTGCGGCGTTATCGGGCAGTAAAAAACCCGCCCCCCCTTATGGGAGGCGGGTTTTGCTGAGTGGCGCCTTACTGGTCGGCTGGGCGAGTCCGCGGGGGGCTGGGAGTCGATGCCTCAAGCTCCGGCTCGTCGGCGGCGGTTTGCGCGACGACCGGGTGCGGGTGTGGCACGGGCTCGACCGGCTCACCGGCTTCGTCCTCGTCTACCGCGTAGGCATCGCCGGTCGCGAGCGGCTCCCCGCCCGCTTCTTCATCCCATTCGTCGTCCGGCCCTGCCGTTGCCTCCTCGTCTTCATCGGCGGCGACCACGGCCACCGGCGCAGTGGACGCCGGGCGATGCCGCCAGATTAGTCCGGCCCAGCAGACGACGATGGTGCCCAGGGCGAAGATCTCCGGCGCCTTGATACCGCCCACCAGCGCGCTGTCCACGCGGATCTCTTCGATGAAGAAGCGCCCAATGGAATAGAAGATCCCGTAGACCCAGAACAGATCCCCCGTGCGCAGTTCCATGCGTACCTGGCGGCCCAACCACATGAGCAGCGCGAAGTTCAGCAAGTCCCAGATCATCTCATAGGCGAAAGTGGGCGCGAAATGGGTGTACTTGCCGACAAAATCCACGTACTCCGGGTGGCTCGCCAGGACCTCGTTGCTGATCGGGATACACCAGGGCTGGTCGCAGGGCGCGCCGAAGGCTTCCTGGTTAAAGTAATTGCCCCAGCGGCCAATGGCCTGCGCCAGCGCCACGCCGGGGATGATGATGTCGGTCCATTCAAAGAAGTCGAGTTTGTGCCGGCGGGTGTAGATGATCACCGCCAGCAGGCCGCCGATGAGCGCGCCCTGGATACTCAGCCCA
>JAICKM010000586.1 GCA_025927935.1 Chloroflexia bacterium
CTCTTCGTCGCGCCCGAAGGTCATCAGCGTGTTCATGAGATCGTAGCGGCGGGCGATGCGCGTGAACATGCCGCGCACATAGCGGCGCTTATCTTCCCCGCTCAGGCGAGCGTCGGGATTCTGTTCGGGAGCCTGCGCGGCGTGGGCGTCGGGCATAGGGCGTCTCTCCTGACTTTGTGACTATTTTAACAGTCCTTGTCACATAGGTCAAGGTAGACGGGCCTAACCCCCCGGCCAACGGAGTGCTGATTGCCCAGTGCTGAGTGCTGAGTACGTCCTGTAACGATGAGTGACGGCGCGGGCAGGGGGAGACACTCGTCGTACTGCTCACTCGTCCTCAGCACGCGTTAGGCCCGGCCCTCCTCACTACTGATCACCGATCACCGGCCACTGACCACTCGTCGTCACTCAGCACTCAGTACTCAGCACTCAGCACTCGTGAGTGGCGCGGACGAGGAGGACCGGGCGGGTGGCGCCCTGGACGACCTTGGCCGCCACGCTGCCCAGCCAGAGCCGGGCCAGCCCGTTGCGCCCGTGCGAGGCCATGACGATCAGGTCGGCGCCGCTGGTTTCCGCGGCGTGCAAGATCCCCTCGGCGGCGGGGCCACCGGGCAGCGCCGTCCCCGCGCCCAGGCCCTGCGCGCGCAGGTCCGCCGCGGTGCGGCCCAGGTAGGTTTCGAGGCGGCCCGCTTCGGCCACGCGGGCGGCGGCGGCCCGGCTGCGGGGTTGGGTCTCATTGCCGGGCCGGCCCACGTGCGCGTCCGGTTCCGGCACCGCCGACACCAGCAGCAGCGCCGCACCGGCGGCGCGGGCCAGCGTGGTCGCCGTGGTCAGCGCCTGTTCGGCCAGGAGCGAGCCGTCCAGCGGCACGAGGATCGTCTGGTAGGGCCGCCCGGCGGGGGTCTGCGGGCCGTGCGGTCCCGGCTGCGGGCGCACCAGCAGCAGCGGGATCACCGCGCCGTGCAGCACCTGGGCGGCCACGCTGCCGAAGACCCAGCGTCCCAGCCCGCTCCGCCCGTGCGTCGCCATGGCGATGGTGCCGACCGCCGGGTGGCGGGTGCAGTAATCGAGAATGGCGGGCGCCGGGACGCCTTCCACCACGTCGGCCCGCACGCGCAGGCCCTGCGCTTCGAGTCGCGCCGCGACCCTCAGCAGATAGTCGTGGGCCTGGGCTACGTCGGTCTCCCAGGCGTGTTCGTCGTAAGGCTCCATGCCGAGCGGGCCGGCCACGGCATTGGCGGTCAGGACGGTCGGTACGGCGCTCAACAGGGTGATGGCGCTGCCGGTGCTTTCGGCCAGGCGTTGGGCATGGGGCAGGATCGTCTCGGCCAGGGGCGAGCCGTCCAGCGGGATCAAGATTTCGCGTTGCATTAATGTGCCACCTCCTTGGGCATAGGCAGGGGGCGCATCGTTGCGCCGGACGCCCCCGCACTATCCAGCATAGCATGGCGCGGTGGCAACCGCGGTATGCGCGGGTGAACGGCGGGTGACAGCCGGTGAGCGGTTTTTTAACCAAGTCCTAATCTGTGTATACCTGTTTTGCCCGTGCGGCGTGCTAGAATAGAGCATGAGCCGGGCGCACCCGGCGGGCAGGAAGGGGCCTGCGCCGGGGCGCGGGTGCGCGGCAGCGGGAAGGAAGGCTTATGGGTACGACCGTACAAGATCGCCCGGAGCTGGGCGCGTCCGATGCGGCGAACCGGCCCGATACGGCAACGCTGGACCTGCCGGACCTTTACAAACGTCTGGGCAGTTCCGCGACCGGGCTGAGCAGCGCCGAGGCGGCCCGTCGCCTGGCCGTCGGCGGCGCCAACGAGCCGGGCGCGCGACGGCAGCGGGCGTTCTTGACGCAGGTGCTGAGCGCCTTCGGCAGCCCGCTCAACGCCATTCTGCTTATCGCCGGGGGCGTGTCGGCGGTGCTGGGCGAGCCGCTCAACGCGGCGATTATCAGCACCATGGTGGTGGTCAGCGGCATCCTGAATTTCGTGCAGACCTATCGTTCGCAGCAGGCGGCCGACCGGTTGCGCCAGGAGGTCGCCCCCACGGCTACGGTGCTCCGCGACGGCACCTGGGTCGAGCAGCCCCGGCGCACCGTGGTGCCGGGCGATGTGATCCGCCTGATCGCGGGCGACCTGATCCCCGCCGATGGGCGGCTCATCGAGTCGCGCGACCTCCATGTGCAGGAGGCCGCGCTCACCGGCGAGTCGCTCCCGGCGGAAAAGGAAGCCGCCGATCCGCCCGGCGTGCCCGCCGATGCCGGCGGGGCGCGCTACCGCGTCTTTCTGGGCACGTCGGTGGTCAGCGGCACGGGCACGGCGCTGATCACGGCGACCGGGCGGGCCACGACCTTCGGCGATATCGCCGCCCGGCTGGCGGCGCGGCCTCCGGAGACTGAGTTCGAGCGCGGCACGCGCCAGTTCGGCCTGCTGATCACGCGCACCGTCTTCTTCCTGGTCCTGTTCATCTTCCTGGCCGCCGCGGCGTTGCGCCGTGACCCGCTGGAGTCGCTGCTGTTCGGCGTGGCTCTGGCGGTGGGCCTCACGCCCGAATTCTTGCCCATGATCATCTCGATCACCCTGTCGCAAGGAGCCTTGCACATGGCCCGCCGCCAGGTGATCGTCAAGAACCTGGCCGCCATCCAAAACTTCGGCAGCATCGACATCCTGTGCAGCGACAAGACCGGGACGCTCACCAGCGGCGAGATGGGGCTGGATCGCCATCTCGATTCCCTGGGCACGCCGTCCGATCGGGTGTTCCTGCTGGCCTATCTCAACAGCTACTACGATACGGGCGTGCCCACGCCCACTAACGCCGCCGTCTTGCAGACGGCGCCCCATAATCCGCTGGATACCGCCATCTTGCGCCACGAGCAGCCCGACCTGACGGCGTATCGCAAACTCGACGAGGTGCCGTTCGACTTTGAGCGCCGCTGCGTCTCCATGGTCGTGGCAATGCCGGGGGACGCCCGCCTGCTGATCGCCAAGGGCGCGCCGGAGAGCCTGGTGCCCCGCTGCGTGAGCTATGAGGTGGCCGGCGGGGTCCACCCGCTGGATGCCGCCCGCCGCGCCCAGGTCGAGTCGATCTATGGCGACCTCCATGCCGCGGGGTTCCGCGTGCTGGCCGTGGCCTATCGCGTCGTGCCCGTGCAACCCGCCTACCGGGCCGCCGACGAGACGGACCTGGTGCTGGCCGGGTTCCTCAGCTTCACCGACGCGCCGCTGGCCGATGCCGGGGCGGCGGTGGCCGCGCTGCGCGCCGACGGCGTGGAGGTCAAGATCATCACCGGCGACAACGAACTGGTGGCCCGCCACGTGTGCGCGCAGGTGGGGCTGGCCGCCGACCGCCTGGTGCTGGGCGACGACCTGGACCGCATCGGCGACGCAGCGCTGGGCCGGGTGGCCGAACAGGCGAGCATCTTTGCTCGCGTCTCCCCGGCGCAGAAAAACCGCATCATCCTGGCGCTCAAAAGCCGGGGCCATGTCGTGGGCTATATGGGCGACGGCATCAACGACGCCCCCTCGCTGCACGCCGCCGACGTGGGCATCTCGGTGGCGGGCGCGGTGGACGTGGCGAAGGACGCCGCCGCCATCATCCTGATGGAGCGCGGCCTGGATGTCCTGCACAGCGGGATTCTGGAAGGGCGCAAGGCTTTCGGCAATGTCATGAAGTATCTGCTGATGGGCACCAGTTCCAACTTCGGCAACATGTTCAGCATGGCCGGGGCCTTCCTCTTCCTGCCCTTCCTGCCGATGTTGCCCACGCAGATCCTGCTCAACAACTTCCTGTACGACCTGGCCCAGGTCACTATTCCGACCGACAACGTGGACCCCAGCTACATCCACAAGCCGCACCGCTGGAATATCGGCCTCCTGCGCGACTTCATGCTCTACATCGGGCCGATCAGCTCGCTCTACGACTTCGTGACCTTCGGCGCGCTGCTCTGGCTGTTCCACGCCTCCGAAAGCCTGTTCCACACGGGCTGGTTTGTCGAGTCGCTGGCGACGCAGACGCTGGTGCTGTTCGTCATCCGCACGGCGGGCAACCCGCTGCGTAGCCGCCCCAGCCGCCCGCTCACGCTGACCACGCTCGGGGTCGTGCTGCTGGCCCTCGTGCTGCCCTACCTGCCCGGCGCGGATATCCTCGGCTTTGTCCCGCTGCCCCTGGGCTTCTACCCGTTCCTGGCCGCCGTTGTCGGCACGTATCTGCTGCTGGTCGAAGTGGTCAAGCGCCGCCTGCTGGGGCGGATGCTGGCGTGACGGTCGGCGGCGGGACGGGCACCGTTGGCGTGGCCGTCGGCGGGTTCCCCGGTGTGACGGTCGGCAGCGGGACAGGCACGGTCGGCGTGGCGGTCGGGTTCCCCGGTGTGACGGTTGGCCGCGGGACAGGCACCGTCGGTGTGACGGTGGGCGGCGGGCCGGGTACGGTCGGCGTGACGGTGGGCGGCGGGACAGGTACGGTCGGCGTGACGGTGGGCGGCGGACCGGGCACCGTTGGTGTGACGGTCGGTGGCGCGACAGGCACCGTTGGTGTGGCGGTCGGCGGGTTCCCCGGCGTGACGGTTGGCGGCGGGACGAGCACGGTCGGCGTGTCGGTCGGGTTCGCTGGCGTGACGGTCGGTGGCGGGA
>JAICKM010000647.1 GCA_025927935.1 Chloroflexia bacterium
TAATCGATGGCGATGGCCCGCACGCCCGTCTCGGCGAAACGCAGCGCCAGGTCCTTATAGAAAGAGTGCAGCCCGCGCACATCGGGGTAGATCAGAATCTGCGCGCCGGTTGGGTTGCCGGGTTGGGCAGCATAGGCCGCAAAGCGGGTGCCGTCGGCGGCGGTCAGCACCAGATCTTCGCCCTGTGCGGCACCACCGTTGCCGGGCGGCAGGGGCGGGCGGGCATTATCGTCATAGCACATCGGTTGGAGCCTCCTTCAGTATCTTGCGGGCACAGGCCAGAGCCTGCCGCGCCGGGCCGCGCTTGTTCAGGGCCGCAGCAGGCCCAGGAGATACGCCGGGCTGAGCGCCCGGCGGGCATCGGTGAAGTCGCCAAGCACACCGGACATGATCGCCAGGTGGCGGGGCCGCCCGGCGAGCCGGGGCGCCACGTAGTCCAGGCCCGCGGGCACCTGCACAAAGCCCTGCACCACCCGGCAGACCAGATCCTTGGCGAAAAACTCGCGCCGACGGGCCGCGCGATAGGGCGCCAGGGCGCGGGCTGATACGTCGCCCGCCGCCAGCGCCGCCAGGACCACGGGCGCGGCCAGTTCCGCCCCGCGCACCGCCTTGTAGACGCCCTCGCCGGTGAACGGATCGAAGAAGCCCGCCGCATCGCCCACGAGCAAGAACCCGGCGCCGCTAGGCCGCCCCGCGCCGACGGCCAGCGGCCCCACGCCGCGCACCGGCGTGACGCGCCGGGCACCGGCCATGCGATCGGCCAGCCAGGGGAACGCACGTAGGGCGGCCTCGAAGCGGGCTTCGCTGCTCAAGCGGGGGGCATCCGGGCCGGGCAGGCGCACGACGATGCCGACATTGACCAGCCCATCGGCCAATGGGGCCAGCCCGCAGTAGCCGTGCGCCGCCGCGTGCATCTCGCCCCAGGCGTCGCAGCCGCGCACACCCGCGTAATGCGCGACCATGCCCAGGCGGCGCGGCCAGCGCGGAGATCGCGTGAGGCCGAGCGCCCGCGCTACCGCCGAATGCCCGCCGTCCGCGCCAACTACGAGCACAGCCCGGATCTCCCGCTCCGTGCCAGCGCCCTGGCGCACGCGCACGCCGCGGACCTGCCCATCTTCCCGGATCACGTCCACCACGCGGGTACGCTCCTGTAGCTCCGCGCCGAGGGCCGTGGCGTATTCCACCAGCGCCGCGTCCAGGCGGCGGCGGGGCGTGGCGAGGACGGCGCCGCCGCCTTGCGCCGCATAGTCCATCGAGAAGCAAGCGCCGTTGCGCGCGTAGACGCGCATGGCCGGCAGGCGGCGGGGCCGGGCGCGCTCGACATAGGGCAGCGCGCCGATGCGCTCCAGCACGGTGGCCGTTTGCGGGCTGGTGTACTCGCCGCACGCCTTGTCGCGGGGGAAGGCCGCTTTGTCGAGCACGGCCACGCGCACCCCGGCGCGCGCCAGCAGCCCGGCAGT
The DNA here is from genome assembly GCA_025927935.1 of Chloroflexia bacterium. The sequence continues at coordinate 1,461 of JAICKM010000647.1, forward strand.
GACCGCGCCCGCCGGTCCCGCCCCCGCCACGATCACCTCATAGTCCGTCGCCATGCCCCACCTATCTACAAGCTTATTATTGCAGAGCGAACGAACGAAGAGCGCGAAGAATAAAACTAATATAAATCATCTTCGCGTTCTTCATTCCTTCGCGGTGAACTTGTGAACGGATGCCGGATCTATAAGCGTCCGTTATCAGTCCGGCGCCCGACGAAAGCGATGCGCCAGAAGGCGTGCTGCACGATGCGCCCGCCCCGAATGCCCGCCGCTGCCGCCATTGCGCGGATCTCCGTGCGCGTGAAGGCACGCTTGACCGAGGCCGGGCCGTCGTGGCGGGTCAGCCGGTTGCGCGTGATGCCGTAGACCAGGGCCACCGAGGCCAGATACGCGGGCCAGGAGCGTTCCACGTCGTTGACGATGAAGCCGCGGCGGGCGATGCGCGCCATGGCCGCCAGCGTGCGGGTGGCGCCGTCCGCGTCGAGATGATGCAGGGCCAGGGAGCATGTAACCAGGTCAAAGGAGCCGGGCGGGAACGGCGCGGCCCGCGAGTCGCAGACCATGACCTCGATTTCAGGGAAGGCGCGGCAGTGGTGGCGGGTCTCGCGCAAGACTTGCGGGCTGATGTCGGTTGCCAGCACCCGGCAGGGGATGCCCCGCCGCCGGCACCATTGCACGATCGCACGCGGGATGTCGCCGGAGCCGGTGGCAAAATCGAGCACCCGCAATGGGCGCCCGGCGGGCCACTCGCCGAGTACGTCGGGCAGGTGGCGCAACACCACAGCGGTGCCCTGGCCGACGATATTTGCCATCCGAATATCGCGCAGGCTCTGGCGCAACTCGCGCTCGCCGGCCTCCTGCGGGTCGTCAAGCAGTTCGCGGATGTCCTCGTAGGGCAGTTGGGGAAAGCGCAGGGGCACAAAAGCCGGGAGGGCGCCGGGCTGCCGGGGATCATCGGCATAGCCCGGCGCCGCGGGCGCCTGGCCGGTCCTTACCATAAAATCGTCTCCGGGGTCTGTGGGCGCATGGGCCGCGCGGATCATCACACACGATCATACGCGGCGGCCCCGGCGCCCGGATGTCAGGTGCGATCCGGGCCGTTGGGATCCTGCGACGATGTGGGGTTCATCCCCGACTCGCCCTCGGAGGTCAAGACCGCATCGCCACGCCCCACGCCAGGGACGCCCGCGGTGCCCAGGCCCTCGTCGAAGGTATAGGCCGCCGTCCCGCGATCATGGGGCAGATCGGGCATGAAGGCCGCCTGATTGGGCCGGCGATCCGTGACTTCCCGCTCCAGCAGATCGGGATTGGGCGACACATCGGCCGCCGTGGTGTCCCGCCCGGCCAGCGGGGCCTTGGCGACATCCGGGTGCATCAGTTCGGTGAGCGTGTCCTTCGAGACGGTGAGATAGATCTTGCCGCCCTCGACGCGGTCGATGGAGACCGCGGGAATGCCCACATCATGCTTGAAAAGCAGGCCCCTTTGGACGGTGATCATCTGGAGTTCGTCCGCGCTGTTAATGATCGTTTCATGCACCGTGCCGACTTTATGTCCGTCCTTATCGACGATCTCGGTGCCCTGCTCAATACCTTTATAGATCGTTTCCATCGTCCCACCTCCTGGCGCCAGAGGTGCAAGTAACGTGCCATGTGCGCGCCCGGCCGGACGGCGAAAGCCGCCCGCTACCGGGTACAAAGGCTGCCTGCGCGCCCTGTTGAAAAGGGGCGCGCTTTGTGCTACGCTCTGGGCCACGACCACTCACCGCACCGGCGGCGGGACCGGGCCGGGGCGCTAGTGCCCCTGCGCGGCCCGGCTGATCGGCCAGTATGAAAGGCAACGCCCCATGAGCATGACCTCGCCGGCAGCCGGTTCCCCGCGTGCGCTCGTCACCGATCCCGGCCGCTGGCCCGCACACGACGACCTGCTGCGCTATCGGTCCGACTTCCCGATCTTCGAGAAGGTGAACTATCTCAACTCCTGTTCGCTGGGCGCGCTCTCGGTGCGCTCGATGGCCGGCATTAACGAGTATATGACCCTGTGGGGCAGTATGGGCGCGTCGGCCTGGTACGAGATCTGGCTGGGCCGGCTCGCCGCGCTGCGCGCGAACCTGGGCGTGCTGATCAACGCGCGCGCGGACGAAATCGCCATCGGCCCATCGATCTCCAGCGCCGTGTCGGTCGTCGCGTCCTGCCTGGACTATAGCAAGCGCAACAAGGTAGTCATGGCCGACCTGGACTTCCCGACCCTGGGCCACCAGTGGCTCGCCAAGCGCAGGCTGGGCGTGGAGGTGGAGTTCGTGCCCTCGCGCAACCGGGTAAGCGTGGATCTGGAAGCCTTTGAGCGCGCCGTGGACGAGCGCACGGCCCTGGTCGCCACCTCGCACGTTTTTTTCACCAGCGGCTATGTGCAAGACATCAAAGCCATCGCCGAGATCGCGCACCGCAAGGGCGCTCTGGTGCTGATCGACGCCTACCAGGCCACCGGCCAGATCCCGACCGACGTGCAGGACGCCGATGTCGATTTTCTGCTGTCGGGCGGGTTGAAATGGCTGCTGGGCGGCACGGGCATCGTCTTCACCTACGCCCGGCACGACCTGATCCCGCAACTGGAGCCGGCCATCCCCGGCTGGTTCGCCGTCAATAACCAGTTCGGCTTCGACATCCACGCGCTGGA
>JAICKM010000507.1 GCA_025927935.1 Chloroflexia bacterium
TCGACGCGCTGCCCCGCGTGCTGGCAAACCTCCAGGCCCGCGGCCTGCAAATGGTCACGGTCTCGGATCTGCTGAAGCCGTAACCCCGGCGCGGGGCAGGGGCCGCACCTAGACAATACGGACAACGGAAGGTGCCGCATGGCAAAATACGTGTTCGATAGGGCGCTCTGGCTCGGCTTAGCGGCAATCAGCTTCATCTACACGGCCATTATCCTGATCCCGTATTACACGCAGGGCATTTATCGCATGTCGGCCTATGAAATGTGGAAAAGCCCGGATGTAGTTACGAACACACCACCGTTACAATGCGCTTGTGTGCTTTGGATTTTTGGGGGGTTGCCACTGTTGCCAATATGTGCTTTGCATTTGTGGATCACGTGGTACCGGGTTTCTCTATCCATGCGGATACTCAAATTGCTGATGCTGCTGTATGCTGTGGCCGCCGTGATCATCTCGTTCGTATATGGTGGTGGTCTTTTCCAATGGGCGCTCAGCCTCGACTTGGCTCAGCCTTGATTGGCCCTGATTCTCCCCTTTCTATGCGGAGGATCATGGGAGCTGCTGCTAACCCTTATTCTCACTCACGATTAACGGAGACAGGACAACTTACTAATCCCTGACGACTGACGACTGATCACTGACCACTGACCACTCGTTCTTGACAAGCCCCCGGCTTTGGCATACACTGGCGCCATGATCATCGACTTCCACGCGCACGTCTTCCCCGACGAGGTGCGGCGGGATCGGGATCGGTTTCGGGCGCGGGATGGCTGGTTCGCCACGCTCTACGCCCGCCCGGAGCAAAAGCTGGCCCGCGCCGAAGATGTGCTGGCGGCGATGGACGGCGCCGGGATCGACAAAACCGTGCTGGTGGGCTTTCCCTGGCGCGATCCGGGCATCTGCGCGCTGCATAACGACTATTTGATTAGCTGCGTGCGGCGCTATCCGGACCGGCTGCTGGCGATGGCAATTGTGCAGCCGGCGGCGGGGGCGGCGGCCGGGCGCGAATTGGGGCGCTGCCTGGAGGCCGGGCTGGTCGGCTGCGGCGAGCTAGGGCCCGATGGGCAGGGCTTTCGGCTGGACAGCGCGCACGATCTTGGCCCCATCGCCGAGCCGCTGCTGGCCTACCGGCGCCCGCTGCTGACTCACAGCAGCGAGCCGTTGGGGCATCTCTATCCGGGCAAAGGGACGGTTTGGCCGGGACTCATCTACCAGGCGGCGTTGAATTTCCCCGAATTGCTCATCGTCGCGGCACACTGGGGCGGGGGCTTACCGTTCTATGAATTGATGCCCGAAGTAGGCGCCGCGCTACGCAACGTATATTACGACAGCGCGGCTTCGACTTATCTGTACCGGTTCGATATTTTCCGCCAGGTGGTGGCCCTCGCCGGGTGCGAGCGGATTTTGTGGGCGACCGATTACCCGTTATTAGGCCAGGCGCGCTTTCTGGCGCGGACACGTGACGCCGGTCTATCCGAGAACGAGTTGGCAGAAGTGCTGGGCGGGAACGCCGCCCGGCTGTTGCGCCTGGCCCCGCCGCAGTAGCGGGCGGGCAGGTCTGGGCCGCGAGGTGCAATGTGGCGCTGCTCGGGCAGCTTGAAGAGTTTCATTTGCAGCACATCGTGGCGCTGTTGCAGGTGGAACGGCAGACCGGGGAACTGATGCTGGAGCAAGACGGGCAACGGGCGTGCCTCTATTTCCAGGAGGGGGCCATTGTCCACGCGGTCGCCGGCAAGGAAACCGGCTACGAAGCCGCGCTGGCGCCGTTTCTCTGGACCGGCGGCAAATTCCACTTTGAGGCGTATGAACCCGATGTCGAGCCGACGATCACGGCGACCAATGCCGCGATTGTCGCGGCGGGCCGGCGGCTGGCCGTCGAAGCCGAAGAAGTGCGCCGCTCGGTCACGAGCATGAATATGCTCGTCCACCTCGTGCCCCAGGTCGAGACCCCCGCGGGCCAGATCAATTTGAGCTTCAACGAGTGGCGCTTCCTGACGCTGGTCGATGGGCGGCGCGACCTGGCCGCCATCGGCGCGCAGTTGCAGCAGGGGGACTTCGCCGTGCGGCTGATCGCCAACCGGCTGGTCAAGAACCACCTGATCGATCTGCGCGATCCCCGCCAGACGATGATGCGCATGACGGCCATGCCCACCAACCTCGATCTCCGGCCGCCCGCCGACCCGCTGACGGCGCTCATGGATGATCTGACACTCGATATGCTGCTCGCCAACCACCGCGATCGGGTGGCGCGAGCGCGGGCGCGCGTGCAGGTGTTGACCGGCGATGATCGCTCGCTGGTCTTACCCGTGGAGGGCCGGCCCGATTTGGCCGACCGGCTGCTCCTCTCCGAGGTGGTCATGGCCCGCCTCGGCGTGCCGCGCAATACGACAGTATTTGTGCGGCTGCTGGATGATCGCGCATAGCTTGGCTGACGCGTGAGCAATACCGGCTCACCACAGGGGTGACGCCTGGGCATTGCGGGTACGGTGTTCTCGCGCACGGTGAGGTAGCCTGGGGTTTGGGAAGACGGCGCCGGCAACTTAGCCCGATTCGCCCGAAATCCTGATACCTTTCCGCGCGCTCTTCGTTGATCATGACGACGGAGGGTGCGACAGTGGCAGCAGTCCTTTTCCTACAAACACCAATTCTCTATGGCCGAAAGACCGAGCGGCGGCCCATGACCGACATGGGCGCCGACCCCGTGGCATACGAGTGGCTGCGGCTCGGCGTGCGCGCCGCGCTTGAAGACAACCGCGAGGATGCCCGCTATTATTTTGTCCAGGCCGTGCGCACGGACCTGAACTTCGCTCGTGCCTGGCTCTACCTGGGCGGGGTGGCCGACGACCCGGCCCTGACCCTGTCGTGCTTGCAGAAGGTGCTGCGGCTCGACTCCAACGAGACCCAGGCGCGCGCCGGGCTGGTCTGGGCGCGCGAGAAGCTGGGCCTCTTGCAGCCGCTGTTGCCGCTGCTGCCGTCGTTGTCCCAGGCCGATCTGCTGCCGCAACCCGCGCCCGCTGTCGAAGCACCCCCCGCTCCGGCGGCGCCGCCGCGCACCCTGCTCTGGGGCGGGCTGCCCGCGCCCACCCTGCCCTCCATGCCTGCTATCGCGACTCCGCCGCCCGCGCCCGCCGCCCGCGCCGTGCCGCCCGCCGCCGCCCCCACGGCGGAACCTGAGACCGAGGAAGAGCCGGACAGCGTGGCGCGTCTGCTGCGGCGCGGCGTGCGCGCCGCCGTGGACGGCAATCGCGGCCGGGCGCGCTACTTCTTCGTGAAGGCCATCGCCGTCGATCCGGGCAACACGCGCGCCTGGCTCTACTTTGGCGGGGTGGCCGAAGATCCCTCGACCACTCTGGCCTGCATGGAGCGGGTGCTGCGCGACGAGCCGAACAATGTCCAGGCACGGGCGGGCGCCGAGTGGGCCGTCCGCCAACTAGGCATCAATGCGCCCACGATGCGCTGGTGGAAGTAGCGGCCATTGTGCCGGGGCTTACAGTCAGCCGGGCGCGACGGCGGCTACAATTAAACTGCAATGAATAGTGAAGATCTGACTCTATCAAGTGACGGCTTAAACCTGGCCGCGCGTATCCACTGGCCGCAGCGGGAAGACCCGGCTCCGGCCCTGATCCTCTGCCACGGGTTCGGCTCGTGCAAGGAAAACCACGCCGCTTTCGCCGCCGGGGCTGCCGGGCGCGGCTGGGCCGTGCTCAGCTTCGACTTTCGCGGCCACGGTGCGAGCGACGGCTGCGTCGATTCGCGCACCATCAACGACGTCGGCGCGGCGCTGGCCTGGTTACAGCGCCATCCGGGCGTGGACCGGGCGCGTATCGCCGTGCGCGGGTCGAGCATGGGCGGCTACTTCGCCATTCACGCCGCCCGGCAATGGCCCGAGGTTGCCGCCTGCGTCGCCGTCAGCACGCCCGATGAGGCAGCGTTGAGCGACCTGCTGCGCGCGGCCAAGGACCCATCCACTTTTTATGGGCAGTGGCGGCTGCATGGATCCGACTTTCCGCGCGTGATGAACTGTGACCTGTCATGCTGGCTGGACGGGGCGAACTGCTATAGCGCCGTGGCGGGCATCGCGCCGCGTCCGGTGTTGCTCATTGCCTGTACGGGGGATGAAGTGGTACCGCCGGAGATCAGCGCGCGGCTCTACGCGGCGGCGGGGGAGCCGAAAACCTTCTGGCTCCTGGAAGGCGGCGATCATCGATCTGCCGCCCATGATCCGGCGGTGAGCGAACAGACGCTGGCCTGGCTGGAAACCGCGCTCTAGCGGTTGCGTGGCGGGGGGCCGCCGCGCAACCGGCGCAGCATCTCCTGCACCCAGCGCCGCCCGCCGGCCAACGCATCGTTACGCGAGTACTGTACAGGCCGCCCGCGCCAGAGCCGCTCTTCCGGCCCCGTCATATGCCCGCCCCGCGCCAGGCTCAAGAAGATGGGGCTGATAAACAGGATCGCCCCGGCGAGCAAGAGCGTCGCCGACAGCCAGGCGATATTCTGCCCGATCAGCGCGCCGACCACACACACGATCAGGCCCAGCGCCATTAACCGCCCGGCGGAGGGTCCCCGTTTCCCGCGCGTGCGGGGCGCCGGCGCGGTCTGCATCATCGCGCGCACCCGCCGCCAGAACAGTTGGCGCCGGTGCGTCCGCTCGGCGTTGCGCAAGATTTCCTCTAACTGCTTTTCGAGCAGGGGATTGGGCCGGGGATTGCTGTCGCCGTTCTTCTCGCGGTCACGACCCATCTGTTGCATAGGGGTTCCTCGCTTCGTCACTGTCGCGATGGGGCTCGCACGCTGCCGGTTGTGCCCGGTGATACTTAAAACCATTGTACCACCGCTCAGTTACGCTTGTCAAAGCCTGCCACCCGGAAAAACCGGCCAATTCGTGCGTTGCCGGCCGGGCCGCCAGATTCGTAATTTATGCGCCCGGTACCGCGAAAGTATATATTCCGCCCATGGTGTAGACAGCCCGCCCGCTGCGGGAGGTAGAGAGACGGGCACGCCCATGTACCCCGCCAGGGAGTACGGGCGCGCCCGGTTGTGGCTGTGCGATTAGCGGCTTAGAGTCCTTCGAGTTCAGGCCGGCGGTACGAAATGTACTTGAACATGGCCCGTAGCTCTACCGGGAAGCCATAGATGCCGAAGCGATAGCGCCAACTGCCCAGCGTTTGCAGCACCTGGCGGTGCCAGGGCAGCATCTTCATGTCCGATGCGGTCGGGAAGCGGGCGTTGATTACCGTCTCGAAGTTCGCCAGCAAGTCCATGTGCTCGCGCTTGACCCACGGCGTGTGCGGGCTGCGCCGCTTGGAGAAGGCCAGCCAGTCGGGCGCGATCCA
>JAICKM010000371.1 GCA_025927935.1 Chloroflexia bacterium
TCAGCCGCCATCGCATCGGCTGCGGCGGCGCGCACTTCATCCTGCAACAGGCGGCGCGCGGCCATGCCCAGCGCGAGACAGAACCAGAGCAACGCGGCCAGGTGCGTCTGCTCGATATTGAAAAAGTAGTGATCGGCCACGCCGACGACCAGCGCGCCCAGCACCGCCGCGCCCGCGCCGAGCACTGCTGCGTCGAGAATGGCCGCCGCCTCGGTAGGCGGCAACGGGCGCTCGCGCAGCCAGGGCGCCAGCAGCACGAAAAAGGCGACCATCACCACGACGAAGGCGGCTAACCCCACCAGGCCGGTCCGCTCGGCCACCGTCAGATAGACGCTGGACACGCCCGTCGTCAGATCCAGTTCGCCCGCCTGGCCGAAGCCGACGCCAAACACCGGGTAGCGGGCGATAATCGTGGCCGCATTCTGGAACTCGTTCAGACGCATGATCTGGGCCTGGTCCTGCAATTGCAACCCGGCGACGATGCGGGCCACATAGCTCCCGCCCAGGCCGAGCGCCAGCACGCCGCCCCCCGCGACGACCATCGCCACGGCCACTTTGCGATAGCGCAGCACGCTCACCAGCCCGGCGGCGGCCACTGCCGCGAAAAAGGCCGTGCGCGACTGTGTCAGGTAGAGCGCCGCGCCGGCGGCCAGCAAGCATCCGGTCAGGACCGGGCGGGGCCAGCAGGGGCGGCGGCTCAACAACTGGGTCAGCGTGAACGCCACGAGTACGACGAGCAGCCCGGCGAAGCTGTTGGGGTCCACGGAAGTGCCGATGGCGCGCTCCTGGCCCAGGGCCGGGCCGGCCTCGACAAAGCGCAACACCTGCGACGTGGGATAGCCCACCGGGCGCAGCAAGAGCAACAGGCGCTCGGCGGTGGGCTGCGGCAGCCGCCAGAGCACGATGCCGATCAGCGCCGCCGCCCCGCCCGCCAGCGTCAGCACGCGCAGCACCGCCTGGATAGCCGCGGGCGTGCGCAAAACCTGGCCCGCGGTGAAGAACAGCGTCACCGCCAGCAACAGCTTGACGTAGTTGTGGATGATGTCGCTGCTCAAGTCGCGGCCCAGGCCGAGCACAAAGGAGAAGCTGATCACACCCAGGAACAGCAGCACCCAGCTATCCAGCGGCGTGCGCACGAAGCCGCGCAGCGCGGGGTCGGCGGCGCGCTGCTGAGCGAACAGGCTGACCGCAGCCAGCAGCAGCAGGGCGATTTCCAGGAAGGTCGGTGTGAGGCCCACCTTGAACGGCAGCGTGCCGAACGGCAGCAAGGTGATCACGCCAATCGCCAGCCAGAGGTCGGCCTGCGGGCGCGTCAGCAACCAGGGCAGCGGCAGCAGCGCGATCAGGATGGCAAACGGGATGAGCGGGTTGGCGGCGGCCACCAGCAGCCCACCGAGCGCGCCCAACGCCAGCGCGCCGAGGGCAATGCCCAGCGTGCGTAGCGCCCCATTATCCCGCAGTTGTTCGCGAACAGTCAGCACCGGCTAGATCCAGTGCTTTAGCTTGAAGTAGGCCAGCATCCCCGCCGCGATCCCGGCCATGGCGAGCAGCGCGATCCAGAATCCGGCGGGGTGGGTGCTCAGTGGCAAGTTCTCGAAGTTCATGCCGTAGATGCCGGAGAGGAGCGTCAACGGCAATAAGATCACCGAGAGGATCGTCAACACTTTGACCACATCGTTAATACGCGTGTTGGTCAGCGAGTTGTTCGTATCGCTCAAGCCCTCGATCACGTCTTTATCGTCTTCGAGCGTGTCCCAGATCTTCGCCATGTGGTCGCTCAGGTCGCTGTAATACTCGCCCAGGTCGTCGCCCAGCAGCGGGGCCAGAGCGGTTTCCCGCCGCTCCAGGCTGGCGATCACGCCGATCTGCGGCTTGATCACGCGGCGAAAGGCGATGATGTCGCGCCGGATCAGCGAGATCTCGTACACCGTCTGGCGCACGTTGTCGGCGAAGATCATGTCCTCGATGGTCTCGATGTTCTGATCGATCTTATTCAGCGGGGCAAAGCAATAATCGATCAGCTTATCGAGGATGCGGTACAGCAGGTAGCCCGACGAGCGGCGCATGGCCCGGTTGCGCGCATCCTCGTCGTCCAGGCACTGCTGGAAATAGCGCAGCAGCGGGCGCAGGTGCCCGGCATGGGCCATAATCAGGTAATCCTTACCGATGAAAATATCGACCTCGCTGGCCGTGGTCAGCCGGGTGATCTTGTTGTAGACCGGCCAGTGGAGCACCAGGAAGATGTAGTCGTCGCGTTCGTCGAGCTTGGGCCGCTGGATCTTGCTGATCACGTCTTCCAGGTGCAGCGGGTGGAAGCCGTACTGCTTGCGCAGCCACTCGATCTCGGCGCGACCAGGCCGCTGGATATCTACCCAGGTCAGCCCATTGGCCTGCACGGTGCGAATATTGAGGACCGCCGGGCGCGGGGCCGCCACGCCGGAAGCTGCCGCGGCGGCGCGCGCTGCGGCGCGCAGCGCGCGGGCTTGTTGCGCCCGCCGTGCGCCCTCGGTCAGGGCATCATCGCCCTGATTGCTCTCCGTTTTGGTCTGCACTGGCCCTGTCCCCTCTCCAGCCGCGGGCCGGTCGCCCGCCAGGCGTGATAGCCCCACGGCGCATCTATTATACCCCTGTGCCGGACCTGGTGGCAAGCGCGCAGTATAGAGTATTGGAGTGTTGGGAATAGTCTAGACAGCAATACCAGGCTATGATACACTATCCCAGCCCGCAGTGAACCATATCACGTTCGTGTTTAGCGTCTGAGGTGGGACGAACCTCACTTGTTGACAGAGCAGCGCAGTGGTACCACGCTAGAGAAGCGCAGGTGGTAGTCCTGGGGAGCGGTTATCAGCGCACTGCCGCTCCCCCATTCTATGAGCGCCTGAACTCCAGGGCAACGGGCACACGCTTCAGCAAGAATCTGTAGATCCGTACCCTAAGGAACACCCAGATGGCGATACAATCCAGAGGCTTAGACGACGCAAGTCAGAAGTGGCCGGAGGAACAAGAAGGACGCTTCATGGTCGCCGCCGGCGCAATGATTGAGCACGTGAATACCGGTCGGGTTCTGCTTATGAAGCGATCGGCGCATGTTCCCTTCCTTCCGGGAGTGTGGGAGGACATCGGTGGCCGGCTCAAGCAGTTTGAAGAACCGGAGGAGGCGCTATGGCGCGAAGTGCGTGAGGAGACTGGGCTGGAGATCGAGATCATTCGACCCATCAGCGTATTCCACCTCTTTCATGGCGAAAGAAACGCCGGCAACGAATTGATCATAATTACCTACTGGTGCCGGTCCCCTTCCGACCATGTTGTGCTCTCCCCGGAGCATAGCGAGTATCGGTGGCTGCCGCCGGAGGAGGCTCTGCGATTGGCGGAACACGAGGGTGTCAGGAAGGATTGCGCGGCATTCCTGGCCGCGCTTGCCCGCGATAAGTGACAGCAGGCGCATCATCTGAACACCCACACGAGTGGCCCCCTATCAAACCTGCCACAACCGGAGAACGGCGAGACACCCGTTACTGCCATAGCAAGGCCCTCCTATGTGGGATAGCCTGTGAATAGCCAGGACTCGTTCCATGCGGGCCTTGTTTACCATAATACCGTGAAGCGTAGTTGTCCTATATGCGCCTATCCACAGGCGGTCTTCGCCCTGCGTAACCCGTCGCTTCAGCCGCCGGGCGGCGGCCCTACTCGCTGTCGCGGAAGCGGTAGCCGATGCCGGGTTCGGTCAGGATGTATGTGGGGCGGTTGGGCCGGTCCTCGATTTTGCCGCGGAGCTGGCTGATGTAGACGCGCAGCAATTGTGTCTCGCTCACGTACTCCGGCCCCCATACTTTGTGCAGCAGGGTGCGGTGTGTGCTGACCTTGCCCGCGTTGGTCATCAGAATCTCCAGCAGATTGAACTCGGTGGGGCTGAGATGGACCGCCTGGCCCCGTGCGGTCACGGTGTGTTGCGCCGGGTCGAGCACGACCGCGCCGATGGTGATCGGCGCGCGATTCGCCGCCGGCAGCGGCGCTTGCTGCACATGGCGCAACGCCACGCGGATGCGGGCCAGCAACTCCCCCATGCTGAACGGCTTCGTCAGGTAGTCGTCGGCGCCGCTGTCGAGCGCGCTGATTTTATCCCGGTCGGCGCCGCGCACCGACAGCACAATGACCGGCACGCTCATGCGCGCCCGGATCTGCTGCAAAAGCGTGACGCCGTCCACATCGGGCAAACCCAGGTCGAGCAGGATCAAGTCAGGCGCCGCGCCCTCCAGTTGGGCCAGCGCCTCGGCGCCAGTCGGCGCGATGGTGACGGCGAAGCCCTGGGCCAGCAGCGCGGGCCGCACGGCGCGGGCGATGGCCGGTTCGTCGTCGATGATCAGTATGCGTAAGTCGCGCATCGCTCCTCGCTAGGTCTGTGCGGGCACGAGCGCCGGGGCGCCCGGCGCCGGTGTGGGGATCGGTAGAGTAAAGGTCACGGTCAGCCCGGCGCCGGGCGTGCTGGCCGCCCGGATCTGGCCGCCGTGCGCTTCGACCAACCCCTTGCTGATCGCCAGGCCCAGGCCCATGCCGTGCATGGGCCGGACGCTGCCGGTGCGGTAGAACTTGTCGAACAGGTGGGCCAGGTGCTCCGGCGGCACGCCCGGCCCCCGGTCGGCCACGACAATCTCCACCTGATCGCCCGCGCGCCGCGCCTGGATCTGGATGGGTGTGCCCGGCGGGGTGTACTTCAACGCGTTCTCCAGCAGATTGGTGATCACCTGGTCGATCTCCGTGAAGTCCAGCGGCACCAGGGGGATATCCGGCGCCACGTCCACAGTGAGCAGGTGTCCGCCCAACCGGGATTCCAACCGCCCCACCACCGCGTCGATCACCTCACCCACGGCGTACCAGTCCTTCTCGGGCCGCAACGCGCCGCCCTCGATGCGCGACATGTCCAGCAGATTGCCGACGAGCCGGTTCAGGCGGACAGCCTCCTCGTTAATGCTTTCCAGTAGATCTCGCTGAGTCGCGTCGTCCAAATCAATATCGGGTTCCAACAGGCTGGTCGCCGAGGCCATGATCGAGGCCAGCGGCGTGCGCAGATCATGCGATACCGCCGACATGAGCGCTGACTTCAACTCGTCGGTACGCGCCAGCAGTTCGGCACGCTGGGCCTCGCGCAAGAGATCGATGCGCTCCAGCGCGGCGGCGGCCTGCCCGGCAAAGGTGGCGAGCGCCGTGCGCTCGGCCAGAGTGAAGGGCCGCTGATCGCGCTTATCGGCCACGCCCAGCACGCCGATGGTGCGCCGGCCGGCCTGTAAAGGCAAGAAAGTGGTGCGGTTGCGCCCGGCCTGATCGGCTGCTTGCGCCGGATCGCGGTCGCTCTGGGCCACTTCGCTGCCGTGCCGGAAGGCCCACCCGGCCAGCGTCATTTCGTCACGAGTGGGCGCCCGCGCCCCCACCGGCGCCTGCGCCGCCACGCCCAACCGGCGGTCGGATCCCGGCAGGAAGATCCAGCAGGCTTGCGCCTCAAATACCCCGGCCACTTTGCCCGCGATGGCGGGCAACACCTCATCCCGGCGCTGCGCCCCGATGATAGCCTGGTTCAGTTCGTACAGCCGCGACACATCCTCGGCGCGGTGCAGCGCTTGGCGGGCCTGCTCTCGCGCCCCGGCGATCAGCCAGCTAAGCAGCGTCGAGATGCCCAGGAAGACGAACAGCGCCAGGATATTGCGCAGGCTGTCGATGGCGAAGGTGAGATAGGGCGGAACCAGGAAGAAGTCGAACAGGGCAAAACCGAGCACCGCGGCCAGGATACCCGTGCGCCGCCCGGCCAGCAGCGTGGCCGCGATGACGATCAGCAGGTAAATCAGGCCGATGTTGAGCAGGTCGACGACTTCGCGCACCGGGGCGAGCAGCGCCGTCACCAGCACCAGCACCAGCACCGTGATGCCGTAGCGCGCCAGCCGGGAACCCGGCGAGGCTTCCGCGTCGGGTGCGGGCAGCGCGATCATCAGGCGCGGGCGGCGCCGTGCCGGCGGGGCGCCCGGTCCCGGCCGCGGGCGGCGCGCGATACGATCGCCCGGACGTTGGCTCATCAGCGTATCTGCCTCCTGCACATCAAACACCGTTCTCCCTCAATATCATACACCCGCGGGTACAGAGCGCGCCATTATTACGGCGCATGGGCGGCGGCGTTTGCGGTCCTTATACTTTTCTTATGGTCCTGGTGCCCGGCGCTTATCTTTCTCTTATATCCAGGCGCTGCTTCTTTATCTATTCCTTATGGGTATGGACTTAGAATCAAGGGAGATGAGGCCGGGCACGGCGGGCGCCAGCATTCAGCCGCTTGCTGTTCGATCCCGTACACGGCATGGGCGCCGCCGGGCCGCCGGAGACCGAGAGGATTTGATATGAGTATCGGTAAATTTATCCTGGTCGTGGAAGACGACCAGACGTTACGCACCACCCTGGCCCGCGATCTGGAAGCCCAGGGCTATATGGTGTTGCAAGCAGGGAACTATCGCGAGGCGCTGGACATGCTCACCGTTCGCCCGGCGCTGGCAATTGTGGACGTAACCGGTCCGGCATGTGCCGGCTGGGACGTCGCGCGCTGGCTACAGCAAACGAGCGACTCCGTGCCGCTCATGCTGATTTCCGACCGCATTCCCGATGCCAAACGCCTGCAACGCTACCATCCGGTGGCCTGCCTGCCTCGCTTCTGCGAGACGACCGACCTGCTGGCGGAGGTCAAGAGCCTGCTGGCGCGGCCCACCACGCACTACGGCGTCTAACCGGCGGGCACGCCCGGCGCCAGAGCCAGGGCGCGTGGATTGGCGCGTACCCCCAGGCCCAGGATGAACGCATCGGTGCCGTTCACGATCAGCATCGCCACGGCGCCGAGCGTCGTCGCCGGCATGTGGAACGCCGGAACCAGCCAGTAAATCCCCAGCACCAGCACCGCCGCCA